>CAJTQE010000070.1:997-9498 GCA_910578655.1 uncultured Christensenella sp. | reverse complement strand
GCGTTCCGCACCTTTTAATATTAAAAGACAAGTTTATTATAGCACTTGTAAAAATTTTGTCAATAATTTTATTATATTATATATTAATGAAAGAAGGCTACGCATTTGCCTATGCGTAGCCGTATTTTTTGCGTTTTACTATTACGAAAATCATTGCCGTTATCATTGCAAGCACGTCCGAAACCGTAGTTGACAGCCACACGCCCGTCAGCCCCATAAATACCGGCAGCACAAGCACGGCGGCTATTTGATATACTATTGTGCGCAAGAACGATATCAGTGCGGAAATTAAACCGTTGCCGAACGCAGTGAACATTGACGAGAAGAAAATCGAAAATCCCGCAAACATAAACAGGAAAGAGCTGATATAGAATGCGTTTACCGTCATATCGAGCAGTTCCTTATCGTAACCGACGAACAACATTCCGATAGGCTTTGCAAGACCAAGGGCAAGCGAGGTCATCAGTACGCCCGTAATGCCCATAATTATCATACTTTTTTTGAATATGTTTTTAAGTTCGTCCTTGTTGCCGGAGCCGTGGTTATAGCCGATGACGGGCGCCGTTCCTATAGCATAACCTATGAAAATAGAAACGAAAATAAAGTTGACGTACATCAGAACGCCGTACGCGGAAACGCCGTCCTCGCCGACAAGGCCCATAAGCCGATTATTGAAAACTATACTGACTATGGACGAAGATACGCTGTTTACAAACTCGGAAGAGCCGTTTGCACAGGCATTAAAAAGAACTTTTATTTTAAATTCGGGCTTGCCCAGCTTTAACAGACTGCTGTTTTTTCTTGCAAAATATATTACCGGCAGAACGGCGCCGACCACCTGACTTGCGCAGGTTGCTATCGCCGCGCCAAGCACTCCTTTATTGCAAGCACCTACAAGAACGCCGTCTAAAAGAATATTCATACAGCCGGCAACGGCGGTGACTATGAAACCGAGCATAGGCTTTTCCGCAGTCGTAAAAAATGCCTGAAAGACGTTTTGAAGCATAAAGAAAGGTATCGTACTTAAAAGCATTCTGCCGTAAAGCACGCAGTAATCGTACAGTCCCTCTTTCTCGTCGGCTTTCAGCCATTTTGCGATATAGGTAATCAATGCTTCGCCGACAGCAGCCAGAATAATGCCGCTTACCGCCGTGACGCAGACGAACAGCGAAAAATATGCGTTAGCCTTTTCCCTGTTGCCCTCGCCCAAAAGTCGGGACACTATCGCCGTTCCGCCCGTGCCGAGCATAAAGCCGACGGCGCCCATAATCATAATTACGGGGTAAATGAGATTAACTGCCGCAAACGCCGTTTTGCCGACGTAGTTCGAAATGAACAGTCCGTCGATTACGCCGTAAATGGAGGTGAATACCATCATCAATACCGGTGCAATAACGAAACGCAACAATTTTTTATAATTGAAGTGGTCGCTTAACTGTACTCTCATATCTTACCTTTAAAATAAAAAGGATAAGAAAACGGGAATTCCACCCGTCATCTTATCCGGTTTAATAACTTTTTGCGTTATCCACCCTCCGATGAACGCTTACATTATAGCAGAACGCTTTTGTATAAGTCAAGCGTTAAATTCCCAGTTCTTTTTCTCTGCGGTACTTTTCAAGCGCTTTTATGTAGTTCGCGGATAAACTCAGCGTATAGCGCTGCTTTTCTTCGTACCTTAATGTGTCGTAATACTCTTTGTCGGTCAGTCTGCCTATCGCGTCGGAAACCTCTCCCTCGGCGTCTAAAAGATTTTTCACTTTTAAATAAAAACCGTCCTGCTTTTCACCTTTTATCTCGCTTTTTACCCGCGTTTGCAAGGTGGATTTTACTTTAGTTTCGTTCAGTCCCAATGCCTTTGCCTGCATTGCCCCTTCGTCCAAATTCTTCCTGCAGTCTTCCCAAAAATTATTTTTCAGCCTTTGTTTTGCGGCTTGAGCCAAGTTTTTAATATCTTCCATAGCTACCTCAAAATTATGACATAATATAACATTTTGCGACAAATTGTTTAAGGCAAAAGGTCCGTCCGGCTTTTCACCGAACAGACCTTTCAAATTTAGTTTTTGTTTCTTTTTCTTGCGGCTTCCGTTTTTTTGCGTTTTTTAACGGAAGGTGATTCGTAAAATTCTTTTTTACGCAAATCGCCGATTATACCGTCACGCGAACATTTTCTTTTGAAACGGCGCAACGCGCTTTCAACCGACTCGTTTTCGCCCACTTTGATTGTTGACATTCTCTCTACCCTCCTTCGCCTACGCAATTAATACTTTAAAAGTTTACCAAACGAATAAATTTAAGTCAACTCATTTAATCGTGTTTTTTTAAAAAAGCAGACATATACAGTTTACGATTATTCCGACCGCGACGGAAATTAAATACAACGTGACGGTAAACATTATATTGCGCTTTATTTTTTTTGTGTTCTTGAACAGAATGACAAGCCCGAATCCGGCGTTTGCGCAAAGTCCCGCGGCGCAGCTTCCGAATGTTATTCCGCCGTTTATATACGTCGCAGTTATAACCGCGCTTGACGCGCAATTGGGAATTAAACCGATTATAGAAGTGATAAACGGCTGAAAATAAGTTCCGCCTATCATAGACTGCGCAATTTTATCCTCGCCTACGGCATCTATAACAAACGCAAAAATAAGGTTTACCACCAAAAGATAAAACCCGATTTGCAGGGTATGCAGAAGAGGGTCTACGAGGTAAACGCGCACGTCGCTTTTCCCGTCGTGTTCTCTGCCGCAGGAATAGGAGTGTATTTCCTCCATACATTCCGAGCTGAGTTTTTCGGCGGAATACAGGAAGTTTACCAGATACCCCACCCCGACGCCGACAAGCAATTTGATAAGCACGAGCGGCATTATCGCCGAAGCCGAAGTTCCGTCCGAAAGAAGTATAATAAACGCTTCGTCGCTTGTAGCAAGCAAAACCGCAAGCAGCGTGCCCGTGCGGATTAATCCCCTGTCGTAAAGCTTTGCCGCCATAACGGAAAAACCGCACTGCGGAACAAGCCCCGTCGCCGAACCGATGACGGGCGCAAGATTTCCCTGTAATATTTTATGGTTCTGCGTGAACGAAGTCCTGTGTTCCAAAAATTCAATGAGAATATAGATGATAAGCAGGAACGGCAAAACCCTCAGCGTATCCAAAAACGCATCTAAGACAATTGACCACATAATTACTATTATATACCTTACAGCGCCGTTTTAAACTAAAACCCCCTTAATCGGGGGCTGTAAAAATTATTTCTTTTTCTTTTCGGCTTTCTTTGATTTAAACGTTTTCATAAGCTCTTCCTCTTCCGCAAAGGTGAGGGGAACTACGTCTTTAAAGCCCGTCGGCTGATAACCGCCGTCGCGTTCAAGTAAAGTAAGACGGGTTTCCGCGTCGAAGATATAGAGGCGCGTTTCGTCGATATCAAGCCGACACTCTCCCTCTGTGCAGTCCGCGTCCGTTTTAACAACCAGAGTGTGACCCGAATATTCGCATTCTGCGTAACAGCCGTTTTCCGTCTTAGTGACGCGCGCGCCGCTTCCATTATTTACCGCAACCGCATCCTCGGGACGGATACCCAAAATCACTTTCTTGCCGGTGTTGGCGTACTCTTCCAAAGTTTTAAAGCGCGAAACGACGTTTTCGGCAAGCTTTACCTTAAATTCGCCGTCCTGAACAAATACCCCATCTTCGGTTGAGATAATTACGGCGTTGTTAACAAAATTAATCGACGGTGCGCCGATATAGAATGCAACGTACGCGTTGACGGGATAATCGTACAGGTTTGCAGGCGTGTCAATCTGCTGAATAGTGCCGTGTTTCATAACAATAATGCGCGTGCCTATCGTCAAAGCTTCGCTTAAATTTTTGGTGGCGTAAATGAAAGTGCCTTCCATTCTTGCCTGCAAATTTATAATCACGTTCAAAAGCTCGGCTTTAAGCTTATCGTCAAGCCCTGCCAAAGGCTCGTCCAGAAGATAGAGTTTGGGTTCCCTTACCAGCGCCCTGCCTATCGCAACGCGCTGACGCTGCGCAGAAGTGAGCGTTTTGGGCTTACGGTAAAGAATGTCTGAAAGACCCAAAATATTCGCCGCCGCCTTGACGCGCTGTTCTATTACGACCGGCGAAGCTTTTCTCATTTTAAGCCCGAAAGCCATATTGTCAAAGACGTTTAATGCCGGATACAGCGTATCGTTTCTGAACACCATAGCTATATCCCTGTCTTTGGGTTCATCTTCGGTTACGTCCTTACCGTCGATAAGAATACTGCCTTCGGATACGTCCTCCAAACCGGCAATTACGCGCAGGAGGGTTGATTTTCCGCTCTCCTCCGCGCCCACGATTACTATAAATTCCTTATCGCCCGTTTCAAGGTTGGCGTCGTATAGCGCAAGCGTGCCGGATGGATAAATTTTATTTACTCCGTTAAGTTTTAAACTTGACATATAAACTCCTTATTTAATAGGCATTATATCACATTTTTAAACTATTTCCAACATTAACAAGGCTAAATTCGCTAAAAATTATTGTATTTTTTTTATAAAAGTGTTAAACTTTAAGCGTGAACGCAAAAAATTATAACGACTTAATGGAAAAAGAAATAGGTACGCTGAAAAATAAACGTTCGCTTTTACTGCACTGCTGTTGCGCGCCCTGCTCTTCGGCGTGCCTTCAACGGCTGAAAGACGCCTTTGACGTGACGGTGTTTTTCTATAATCCGAACATCGAGGACGAAGAATATGCAAAGCGCAAAGCCGAACTTTTACGGTTTATCGATAAGACCGGTTGGGCAAAAATTGCAGACTGCGAACACGGCAAGCAGACATATTATTCGGCTGTGCACGGACTCGAACAGGAAAAAGAGGGCGGCAAACGGTGTGAAGTATGCTTTAAACTGAGGCTTGAAAAAACCTGCGAAACTGCGGAAAAGCTGAACTTCGACTACTTTGCCACCACCCTTACGATAAGCCCTTTAAAAAACGCAGCGCTTATAAACGGGCTTGGCGAAAAGTGCGCAGAGGGCAAAAGAGTAAAGTGGCTGCACAGCGACTTTAAAAAGAAAAACGGATATTTGCAGAGTTTGCGGCTCTCCGAAGAATACGGGTTATACCGTCAGGACTACTGCGGCTGCGTTTATAGCATTAATAAAAATTGAGGTATTTATGGATATTAACAGATACAGACCTTCTTACGGCATAGAACAAAAGCACATCACCAAGCTTGCAGACTATACCACCGAAGAAATTTTTGAAATTTTATATGCAACTCAGGCAATGAAAGCAAAGTTTCTTGCGCACGAAAGCACTTGCATTTTGCAGGGAACCACCGTCGCGCTGCTGTTCGGCGATACTTCGCTGAGAACTCGCTCTGCCTTAGAGATAGGTATCCGTCAGCTCGGAGGCGTGTGCGTAAATTTGCCGTACAACGAGAAAGATATGCAGGCAGGCGAAAATATCAAGGATATCGTCAACGTCGTTTCGCGTTACGGCGTGGGCGCGCTTATTACGAGGCATATACGCCAAAGCGATTTGGAAGAATACTGTGCCGTTTCGCCGGTATCCATAATTAACTCTGAAAATTCTGAGTACAACCCCTTGCAGGCGCTTTGCGATCTGTACACCGTCTGGGAAAAGAAAGGCAAACTTGACGGACTGAAAATCGCTTACGTCGGCAAGAGCAGCAACACCGCAGTGTCGCTTATTATGGGGGCGATTAAGTGCGGTATGGAAGTGGCTGTTTCAACGCCCAAACAGTTTGAAATGAAACCGGTTTACCTTACGCGTGCAGAACAGTACGGAAAAATTTACGTCACCGAAAATCCTGCCGAAGCCGTAAAGGACGCAGATATAGTTTATACCGACAACTATAATTACCACAACGCCATTTCGGACAAGGACAAACAGATACTTCTGCCCTATCAGGTCAATAACGATTTGATGAGTCTTGCAAAGCACAACGCTATGTTTATGCACCCTCTGCCGGCTTCACGCGGAGTTGAGGTAACTGCCGACGTAATCGACGGAAAGCTTAGCGCAGTACTCGAACAGGGCGAAAACAAACTGCATTTATTGAAAGCAGTACTTGCGCTTTTAATTAAATAAGACGCACCGCGTCGGGCATTCGCCCGACGCGGTTAATTTATTTCTATAACGATTATTTCGGGGCGGTTGAAAAGGCGCAAAGGAAATTTGGAATTGCCCAGCCCGCGGGAGACCACCATTGCTCCGCCATCTTTTTCGTGTACGCCCGAGGTGTACTTGGGGAACTTGCCCTGACCGGGCGCGTATAAGCCTATGCCCGTAAACGGTATGCGCCACTGTCCGCCGTGCGCGTGTCCGCACAAAATCAGGTCATAACCTGCGTTTATATACTTTTCAAAAAACTGCGGTTCGTGCGCAAGCAAAATCTTTGGACTGACGACGGGCGTTATTTTTTCGATAGTATCGTTTCTGAGCGAAGCGCCGTTAAGCCCCGTCACCGTAATTCCGCACACCTCCGCCGAGCGGTCGTCAAGAACGGTTGCGCCTGCCTCGATAAGAATTTTACGCAAATTGCGATAGCCCTTGTTGCGCATTTCGTGGTTGCCCGCAACGTATAAAACAGGGGATATCTCTTTGAGTGCGGAAACGACTTCCGCCGCAACGCAAATATTTTTTTGAGTGTAGATATGAATTATATCTCCGCTTACCGCAATAAAATCGGGGGCTTGACGGGCAACTGTTTCAATCAGCCTGACGCTTTTGCGCCCGAATCTTTTTCCGTGCAAATCGGACAAATGCACTATTTTTAGTCCGGGCGCGCCCTCTATTCTGCGCTTTACGCGCGTAACTTTTAACGCGCTGTTGTTAAACCAAACGAACAGTGCGGTCACACACAGAAAACCGACTGCGCCCAAAGCTGTATACAAGTAAATCATTTCACCTCTGCCACAATTCTATAAATGGGTTTGCCCTGCGACTTGAACAGTTTTTCGTGCTCTGTTTCAACGTCGCCCGCAACGGGGTTGCTTTTCAAATCTTCACAGGTTTCCTTTATTTCGAAACCTGCTTGCTTATAGCTTTCAAGTGAAAATAAATAGAAGTCCTTACTGTCGGTTTTTTGAACTATCGTTCCGCCCGTCTGCAAAATTTCGCGGTAGATATTTAAAAAACGCGGATGCGTAAGCCGTTGACGCTTATACCCCTCCTTGGGCAGAGGGTTGGAAAAGTTGAGATAAATGCTTTTCACCGAACGGGGTTTCAAATACTTTTCAAGCACTTCTGCCGCACAGTTTAAAAAATAGACGTTTTTAAGCCCCTCTTCAACTACCCTTTCGCAAGCGTCGATAATTACGTTTGAAATTTTTTCGCAGGCAACAAAATTTATATTCGGGTTAAGCTTTGCCGTTTCCGCAACGAACTTACCCTTTCCGCAGCCTATTTCAAGGCAAACGGGATTGGAATTGCCGAAAATTTCCGCAAAGTTTAAATACTGCTTTACTCCTGCCGCCCTCAGCATATTTTTATCCGTAAGGTCGGCAACGGTCAGAATTTTTCCGCAGGCGGCAAGCCTTTCGTCCAAGTGACATTTTCTGTGCATACGCATACAAGAACCCTCCGCATTTACATTACCATAAAATGAAAATTAAAGCAATTATTTTGGTTTAGATTATGAGTTTTGAGTTATATATAATGGTCGGGTGAAAATTGCGTAAGTCGGGTACGCGGGAGAAAATTTTTTGAGTTTGATTCAGATTTTTAACACTTTCACCTTTTACGGCTTAGACGTTGTGACGCTTGCGCTTTTGACGACCGTTACCACTCAGCTTATCAAAAAGACTCTTTTCCGTCACGCACAAAAAAAACTGGTTACTTTTTTGCCGTTTTTACTTGGCACTCTGTACTATGCAGTATATGCCTGCATACGCAATTTAAGTATCGGTTATCTTTTGGAAGAGTACGTTTCCATAATGGAACACGGACTTTCGGTGGGGGCCGTGTCTACGCTTTACTATGTTTTATACGAACAGTTTGTACGGCAGAAAAGCGGTCTTTCCGCAACGGAAAAAGTAATTTCCACGCTCATCGAGGCATATATCCCCTCCGATAATCTCGAAGCGGCGGCAAAAGCCGTTGCCGAAGCAATTGAACGCGACGTTACCGGCAGCGGCGCAAAACGCGCAGAAGAGATTTTATCCGCATACGCCGCCGAAGAGATTAACGAGCGCGATTTACAGCTTTTATCGAAGCTTATAATCGAAACGCTTGCGCACCTTTCAACAAAATAAGCCGTAAGCGACCCGAAAGGGTCGCGCCTTATTTCATTTTTTAAAATTTTCTATAATACCGTCAAGCAAGTTGACAACGCAAGCCTGACCCTTTTCTTTACCCAACAAACTTTTTATTTCTCGATACTTGTCTAAAACCACAACTTCATCAACGGACACTAACCTTGTTGCGCCCGTTTCGTCGTCTTGCGCAATAATGCCTAATGCCTTTTCTATGGCTTGCACGGTGTCTATG
>CAJTQE010000070.1:0-982 GCA_910578655.1 uncultured Christensenella sp. | reverse complement strand
TCTACATAACCTAAAAAAATATATTTAACCGTTGTTAACGGTATTCCAGACAAACGGGAAATTTCCTCATAGGTCAATTTTAATTCCTTTTTGCGCTGTTTCCATAAAGAAATATCCATAAACTATATTATAGAGAAATAGTTCAAAAAGTGCAATATTTTTTTAAGAAAATACTTGACAAGTTCAATATATTGAATTATAATAACAATGTTAAGTTCAATTAGTTGAACTAATGAGGTAATTAAAATAATGAAAAACGAAAAGACATCTTGTGAAAATTGTGCTTTTTTCAGACAACACTTTTCTTTCGCGCTTAACTCATACCACCCTGTTAACTGCGGACACTGTATAATGGGCGTAAAATCTAAAGATAACAGACGGTTTCCTTGCTCTACTGTTTGCGAACAGTGGGAACCGAAAGACGATATAGTTGCCAAAAGAAAGGAACGCGTTGCAGATTCTTTAATTACGTTGGCAAAAAGGGCTGACGAAATTTTGTCGATGATTAATAACGGATATTTAGATATATAGCAGTTTAGTTATTGCTGTGTATATTAACCTTATATTCCACTGCCATTCGCGTTAAAATATCGTCTTTAAACGCTTCGTAATACTTGTAATGGTATTTATGCAGCAGCTTTTTAATTCCGAGCAAATCGCAACCTGTTTCCGCGCTTAATTCAATTAAATTTTTAAAGCGCTCTTCTACCGCCTGTTTGGCTGCTTCAAGCACTTCGGGGCGAACGACGTCGTCGCCCGGAATTTCCTCGGGAAGCATAACTTTTTTGGCGCCCTGAATATGCGCATACGCCTTACAGTTTACGGTCAGTTTGGGCTTGCCGTCTTTGATATCGAAGTCTACGCCCGCTTTAAGATTCCTTAAACCAATAGTATAATTCACGTCGCCTACAATGCACGGAATTACGGCAATGCTGACATTGTTTTCAATTGCGTTGAGTGCAAACGCCTGCCTTTCATTGAG
>CAJTQE010000069.1:8282-9794 GCA_910578655.1 uncultured Christensenella sp. | reverse complement strand
CGAGGGCTCCGAAGAGGCTGTAAAAGCTCCGGTTGCGGTTAGCGGAAAAAGTACCATAACTTTGGAAGCGAGCGCTTTGGAAAACAACAATACCGCAGACTATCTCGAAAAAGCAGATTCGGGCGATAAAGTCGTCTGTAAAGCAGATAGAACCGCACACTACAAAATTTATATAAAATTCTACGATTCGGGCAGCACAATGACGGTTTATATGCAGCCCAAAGATTAAAGAACCGCTTGAATTTTGGTATGCAAAAAATAACTATAAAAGATATAGCGCGTTTAGCAGGCGTATCGGTGGCGACAGTTTCGTATGTAATTAACGGAATTCACGAGGATAGGTACACGCAGGAAACGAAAAATAAAGTATTGCAGATTGTAAATCTTTACAATTTCCGTCCGTCTCGTCTTGCGCAGTCGCTTGCACTCAGTAAAAGCCACAACATAATAATTTTGATGGAAAAGCACCAAACGGTTTTGCAAAAAGCAGAAAGTTATGATTTTTTAAGGTTGCTCGGCAAAACGTTTGAAAGGTGCGGTTTCAATCTTATTATGCGAACTTATCTTGAAGAAACCAAAGTCGATACTGCCGACGCTATTATATGTGTGGGAATGGAAGAGGAAAAATTCCGTAGTCTTGCGAAAGAAAACTTTGTGCCTTTCCTGTCGGTGGACGGAAAAATTTGCGACGAACTGTTTTTTCAGGTTTATCAGGATTTTTCGTCCGTTGTCAAAAGCGGAGAGAGAGAGTTTGGTAAAGGTAATTTTTCGCTTGTGCTTCTCGATATGTATAATGAAACGCTAAAAAAGGAGATAAGAGAACTTACATCCGACGTTGTGTTCGTCAGCGGTAGTAACTGTAAGGAAATGCCCGAAGGGAACATTGTTACGGTGAATTCGTCGCTTAAAGAAGTTGCGGAGATGTTCGGTAGAAAAGTATACTTCGCTCCATCGAACAACCAAAATAAAATCGACGCGCTTATCGAATGTTTCAATATGGCTACAGAACGGGTGCAAGGAATGGTGCACACAATGCTTGTAAAGTAAATTATGAACAAATTCGCTCTGTTTCATCAATCGGAAACAAGGTTTGCTTACGCTTCCGCAGACAACGGACTTACAATAGTTTTACGTGCGTCTGCGGTTGATAAGCTGACTGTTGAACTACTGTATAACAATAAATACGCCTTCACAAAAAAAAGGTCAGTAGCTATTATGCAAAAATGCGCCGATGACGGAACTTTTGCCTATTACAGAGCTAAGTTTAAACTTCAAGACGCGCGGTTTGCTTACGTGTTCCGTATTACGGAAGGGGACAAAATTTATTACTATTCGGAAGAAGGATTGTCTGAGGATTACGACTTCGAACTGGCATATTATACTTTTTTTCAGTTTCCGTTTATAAATTCCGTAGACGTAATGCCTGTTATAGACTGGGCGCAAGAGGCTGTTTTTTATCAGATTTTTGTGGACAGATTTGCCCGCGGAACTGCCGAAAAAGACGAGTCGTAT
>CAJTQE010000069.1:0-8255 GCA_910578655.1 uncultured Christensenella sp. | reverse complement strand
TGGGACGGGGAAATTGACAGATATTCGTTTACGGGCGGAGATATAGGCGGAATCAAAGAAAAACTTCCGTACTTAAAAAATATGGGCATAAATGCAATATATTTAACGCCCGTTTTTCTGTCCCCGACAAATCATAAGTATAACATAACCGATTATCTTACGGTTGACCCTCAATTCGGTGGGAACGGGGAATTGAGCTCCTTTTTAGTTTCGGCGCATAAGCAAGGCATAAAAGTTATTATCGACACCGTATTCAATCATTGCGACGTCAGTCATAAGCGATTTTGCGACGTTTTGGAAAAGGGGCGCAAGTCTGAATTTTATAATAGCTTTATCATAGACGGTGATTTTCCCGACGTAACGAAAGGTAATTACGCTTACTTCGCGGATTGCAAATATATGCCCAAGTGGAACACAAACGACGCCGAAACGCGCAGGTATCTTACCGATATAGCTCTTGCTTATCTTGATATGGGATTTGACGGTTTGCGTTTAGACGTCGCTGATGAAATTTCTCACGAAATGTGGCGGCAGCTGCGTAAAGAAGTTAAAAACAAATACCCCCAGGCGCTTATCTTAGGTGAGATATGGCACGAAAGCGAACAGTGGTTGAGAGGCGACCAGTTAGACGGGGTAATGAACTTTAAACTTCAAAAAATTCTCGTCGATTATTTTGGACTTAATCCGATAACGGCCGATAAGGCGTCCGAGAGAATGAACGGTTTGATTATGAAAAATACCGAGCAGGCAAACGATATGGCCCTCAATTTTTTAGATAATCACGACACGCCGCGCTTTCTTAATTTTGCGGGCGGTAACTCAGACAAAGTGCTTTGCGCTTTGTGTGCGATGATAATGTATCCGGGAATGACTTGCATATTCTACGGAACGGAACTGCCTTTGGACGGCGGAGGAGACCCCGATTGCCGTAAAACTTTTGATTGGACGTTTGCAAATTCAAACGAACGTTACGCAGAAGCTTTTAAAAACATTTTAGCGCTAAAACGTCGGATTTCGCTTTGCGGCGGAGAAACGGAAATTTCTGCGGACGGCGGTTTATTGAAAATTGTAAGGACGAAAGGCGGAGAAAAACTCACGGCGTATTTCAATACAAGCGGTAAAGTTAAAAAACTTGCGCTAAGCGGTGAAATACTGTTTAAACTCAATTGCGATAAGGACAGAATTTCCGATAACGGAGCTGTCGTTATTAAAAATATCTTATAAAATCAGGAGAATAGTTTTATGAAAAAACAAATTACATCATTGCTTGTATGCGGTTTGCTCGGGTTCGGGGCTATGGCGTGTGCTGCCGGCTGCGGAAGTAAGGGCGACGTTATAGAATTAACCGTTTGGGCCTCTGCCGCGCAGGAGGCGACTTTTAAGGAAATGGTTGAAGAATTTAAAAAAGCTAATCCGGATAAAAATTACAGTATAAAAGTCGGTATCGGCGAAGAGGATATGGCTTACAGCAACGTAAGCAAGGACGTTTCTGCTGCCGCCGATGTATATTGTTATGCTAATGACCAGCTAATTCCGCTTTTGCGCGCAGGCGCGTTGGCGAGAATAGGCGGAACGAACCTTGAATTTATAAAATCAAACAACAGTTCCGAGTCGATTGAATCCGGCTCCGTATATTACGGGACGGACAAAGAGGAGATTTACGGTTATCCGTATGCTTCGGATAGCGGATGCTTTTTAATGTACGACAAATCCGTTATTACGGAAGAACAGACGGCAACGCTTGAAGGTATCATTGCCGCGTGTGAGAATAAAAACAAACAAATCGGCTGGGCGTTGGACGTGCCTTGGTACACGGCAGGGTGGTTTTTCACGTTCGGCTGTGATTACAGCGTAGAGTACGATTATAAAAACAACTTTAAAGAAACCGCAGTCGGTTTGGAGGGTTTTAACGGCGCAGAAGGTATTAAGGCTTCTAAAGCTATGCATAAACTTGCGTCGAGTAAAGCTTTTGCGGGTAAGAGTACCGACAACAGCACTATTACGGATAAGTTCGGAACCGGCGCTATGGCAGCGGTTGTGACCGGAACTTGGCTGGCTAAGTCTGTGCAAGAAAAACTCGGAGCGAATTACGGCGTATGTAAACTTCCTACTGTAACCGTTGACGGAGAAACAAAACAGCTTGCTTCTTTTAAGGGCTATAAGCTTTTGGGAGTAAATTCTCATTGCGAAAATCCTGCCGAAGCTCACAGACTTGCAAAATTTCTTTCAAGCGAAGCTATGCAGAAAGTCCGTTTTGACAAACATCTGACGGTTCCCACAAATAATGCGGTGTCGGCGCTTGATGAGGTCAAAAACGATGCTACAGTCAAGGCGTTGAATAAGCAGAACGCGTTTGCGGTGGATCAGGTTTCAGTTCCTTCCAATTTTTGGGAACCTTTGAAATCTTACGGACTCAATATAATTGACGATTTATTAAATGAGACGGGTAGCGGAGGTAAACTATCATATCAGGAAAGACTGAACAAAATGGTAGAATTGATGAAATCGTCGATAAATTAATTGGAGAGGGAATATGGATTTGGAATATCTGAAAATGTCGCCGCTTGAAAAGTTTTGGTTTAACTTTAAAAATTTTTTCAAGCGCTTGCCTGCGGCTTTTTCGGCATTTTTTAAGGGGATACCTAAAAAATTATATAAACTATGGCTTGGTTTTTTCGGTATTTTTATCAATATCGGTAAAGCGGCGAAAGACGGAGATTGGAAAACTCGTTTGTCATTCGGAGCAATGGGTTTCGGATTGATAGCAAGAAAGCAATATCTGCGCGGAATTTTTTATCTCGTATTTGAAATTTGTTTTGTTTTATATATGGTTTTTTTCGGTTGGAAATACCTTTCTAAAATGGGGAGTTTAGGCGAGGTTGCCCGTGTCGAGGTATGGGACGAAGATTTGGGGATTTTTACTTATAAGTATTACGATAACAGTTTGCTTATATTGCTTTATTCCCTGCTCACCCTGTTTATTATGGTCGGGTTTGTTTTCGTGTGGTATCAGAACGTAAAAGGCAGTTACCTGACTCAACAATTTGAGGAAGCTAAACTTAAACTTCCAGACATTAAAGCAGAGTTGCGTTCTTATGCCAACGAAAATTATCATAAGTCATTGTTATCAATTCCTCTGTTGGGCTTAATAGTGTTTACCATTTTGCCTATATTCTTTATGATATTTATTGCGTTTACCAACTTTGACAAGGTGCATTATCCGCCCAAAGAATTATTTCAATGGGTTGGTATGGACAATTTCGTAAACGTTTTAGGCGGAGGCATTTCCGCAAACAGTAAAGTATTCGCTTATACGTTCGGCGAAGTGTTGCTGTGGACAATAGTTTGGGCTGTACTTGCAACGTTTACCAACTACATATTAGGAATGGTAGTTGCCATTCTTATTAACAAGAAAGGTGTACGGGGTAAAAAAGTTTTCCGTACAATCCTTGTTATGACGATAGCCGTTCCGCAATTCGTCTCTTTGATGTTTATGTCGCAGCTTCTTTCAGAGCAAGGCTTATTAAACAATATTTTGCTGAATTGGGGCTGGATAAGCAAACCGATACCTTTCCTTACAGACGGCACTGCAGCAAAAATAACGGTAGTCGTTGTAAATATGTGGATAGGTATTCCTTATTCTATGCTAATCTGTACGGGTATCTTAATGAATATACCTGAGGATTTATACGAATCGGCGCGTATGGACGGAGCGAGTCCTGTAAGGGCATATATGAAAATTACGCTTCCTTATATGCTTCATATAACAACGCCTTACCTTATAACTCAGTTTATCGGTAACCTGAATAACTTTAACGTAATATTTTTGCTTACGGGCGGAAATCCGTCGTCTCTTGATATGCAGTTTGCCGGTAAGACCGACCTTTTGATAACCTGGCTGTATAAACTTACGGTAAGCGAAAGTCAATACGGGCTTGCTTCGGTAATAGGTATATTTACGTTTATAATAGTTGCAGTGCTTTCGCTCATTCTTTACAACCGTTCCAAATCGGTTAAAAACGAGGAGGATTTTATGTAATGGCTAACGTGAAGTTCAGAAGTAAAAAAAGAAAAGAGCGGGCTTCGAATATTATAGTTTATTCGATACTTATATTAATATCTGCTGTTTGGCTTATACCGTTTTTAATACTTATAATTCAGTCATTCAGCGGAGGTTCGGGAATGGCGTCTAATACGATTTTTCCCAGACGCTGGACTTTTAACAACTATGTAAGGCTGTTTACAGAAACCAAGTTTTTAATCTGGTACGGCAATACGATGCTTGTTTCCGTGGTTGTTACGATAGTTCAGACTGTTATAGTGCTTATGACGAGTTATGCGCTGTCAAGGCTTCGTTTTAAAATGCGTAAGCCGCTGATGAATATTATGCTTATACTCGGTATGTTTCCGGGATTTTTATCTATGACGGCAGTGTATTTCGTTTTGAAAGAAATTAATCTAACGCAAAATCTGTTCGGGTTGATATTGGTATATTCGGCGAGTTCGGCAATGCAGTATTACATTTGCAAAGGTTTCTTTGACACGATACCGAAATCGTTGGATGAAGCCGCACGTATCGACGGAGCAAGCCGACACACGGTGCTTGTAAAAATAATTTTGCCGCTGGCTAAGCCTATAATTATTTATACAATTCTTACGGCGTTTATAGCGCCTTGGGGAGAGTATATGTTTTCGTCGTTCATTATGCTCGGCGACTCTGATAAATATACGGTTGCAGTCGGTATGAAATCGTGGATAGACAACTCTGTGCTTGCAAGCGATTACTTTACGGTATTCTGTGCTGCCGCCGTTGTTGTTTCAATTCCTATAACGGCTCTGTTTATATGGCTGCAACGTTACTATGTGGAGGGCATTACGGGAGGTTCCGTAAAGGGATAAAAGGTGATTAAAAATGGCTGACGTAAGTTTAAAACATATTTATAAAGTATATTCAAACGGCACTAAGGCGGTAAACGACTTCAATATGGAGATAGCAGATAAAGAGTTTATCGTTTTCGTCGGGCCGTCGGGTTGCGGAAAATCTACAACGCTCAGAATGATTGCAGGGTTAGAAGATATTTCGGCAGGCGAACTTAAAATAGGCGATATTGTTGTAAATGATATGGAACCAAAGGATAGAGATATAGCAATGGTGTTCCAAAATTACGCACTTTATCCTCATATGACAGTTTATGAAAATATTGCGTTTGGGCTTAGGCTTAGAAAATTGTCCAAAGACGAAATACATAATAAGGTAATTGAGGCGGCTGAAATTTTAGGTATAACCGACTATCTCGGGAAAAAGCCTAAAGAAATGTCCGGCGGACAGAGGCAAAGGGTCGCACTCGGACGTGCTATAGTTCGCGAGCCCAAAGTTATGCTGTTAGATGAACCTCTTTCAAACCTTGATGCGAAACTCAGAACCCAGATGAGAGCAGAGATTGCAAAGCTGCACAAAAAGCTTGGAACTACATTCATTTACGTTACGCACGACCAGGTTGAGGCGATGACGATGGGTACGCGTATCGTGGTTATGAAGGACGGATATGTTCAGCAAATCGATACTCCCAAAAATCTTTATAATTATCCTGCAAATAAATTTGTTGCAGGCTTTATCGGTACTCCGCAGATGAGCTTTTTCGAGGGTACGCTGAAAAAGGACGGGGAAAACGTTATAATTAAACTTGACTGCTCCGATGCGGATATCAAAGTGCCCTATTCGATGCTGTATAAAGCCAAATCTTCAATTCTTGACGGTAAGGCTAAAGTTTATATAGGTTTCCGTGCTGAGGACGTTTCCCTTGCGGAAAACGGTTTGCGGAATAACCGTGTCGTAATAGACGCCGTCGTTTCTCATAGAGAGGAACTTGGAAACGAAACGCTTATTTATGCTGATTTACTAGGCGGTCATGACGAGACGGGTAATTCGCGAATTATCATTAAGGACAATTGCGGAAATGAAATTAATGCCGGCGATAATATAAAAGTTGCGCTTGACATCAGTAAAGCGCACTTGTTTGATAAGGAAACGGAGCAGTCCGTATTACCGCGTGTTCCTGAATATAATTATTTAGATTGTCAAATTAACGATGGTAAACTTAAATTCTTTGGAACTGAGCTTGAAATTCCTTCTGCAATAAATTGTGTAAACGTAAACGGCGAAATGCTTCTGCCTTCAAACGCGTTGACTTTCAACGGAAAAATCAAGGCGGAAATAGTTTCTTGCGAGGAGATTAACGGAATATATTTGCTTGCATTGGCAGTTAACGGCAACAGACTGTTTGCATTATCACACGAAAAAATCAACGGGAAAACGGTTAATATCGGAATAGACTTCAAAAAATTAACCGTTTTTGCGGAGGGTAAAAAAGTAATATCGCCCATTCCGGAAGTAAACAGTTTCGACTGTTCGTTTATTAAACGCAAAACTCTGCGCAAAATAGAGCAGAACGGTAAAGTTATTAATAAAAAAGTGATAGAATTTGGTTTTTTGACAGAAAACGTATTTTTCAGGGCATCGGATGATGCTTCGCAAAAAATATTTTCTGCGTTTGGACTAAAAAAGGCATTTTCATCACAGCTTAAAATGGAGTGCGGAATTTTCGATACGGTGGTCTCGGAGGCAGGAATCCCGGCAAAGGTTGAAAGCATTTTAGATTACGGCGAGAGTAAATTTTTAAAATGTACGGTAAACAACAGCACTGTTTATGTTAAAACGGATATAGAATACGCCGGCGATATTTTTATCGCGCCGGATATGGAGAAAATCGGAATTTTTGAAAAGGAAAAAGAAATTAAAATAATTTAATCAATATACGGCTTGACAAGGTGAAATTATGGACAAAATAAAGTTTATTGAAAAATTAAAAGAGCTCGATACAAACGGCAAATCTACAATAGAGCTGTATAACGATATTTCTGCTCTTGCAATGAAATGCGGTACAGATGATGAAAAATCTTTCAACGGTA
The DNA here is from genome assembly GCA_910578655.1 of uncultured Christensenella sp. Classification (GTDB taxonomy): domain Bacteria; phylum Bacillota; class Clostridia; order Christensenellales; family Borkfalkiaceae; genus Coproplasma. The sequence goes on along the minus strand of CAJTQE010000069.1, from coordinate 1,286 downwards.
AAAGTGCTTATTATCTTTCAATGGAGTTTTTGATAGGACGCAGTTTTTATAACAATCTTTTAGAACTGGGCGTTCTTGAAGAAACGAAAGTCGTGCTTTCGGAAAAAGGCATAGACATAAACATATTCGAAGAGATTGAGGATGCCGCACTCGGCAACGGCGGACTGGGAAGATTGGCGGCTTGTTTTCTCGATTCGGCTGCCGGTTTAGGTTTACCGCTCAACGGCTACGGTATTCGCTATAAATACGGACTTTTTAAACAGGCAATAAAAAACGGTTTTCAAGTAGAACTGCCGGATGATTGGCAGCGTTACGGAGACCCTTGGTCTATCCGCCGAGATGATGAAAAAAGGCTTATAGAGTTTGCCGATATGAAAGTTTACGCTGTGCCTTACGACATGCCTGTTTTTGGTAAGAAGATTAACAGATTACGTTTATTTCAAGCCGAAGGAAGTTCCGAAGCAGAAAAAATCAGCGAGTATCTTTATCCTGCGGACGACACGGAATACGGAAAGATTTTACGTCTTCGTCAGGAATATTTCTTTTCGGCGGCGGCTGTCGGTGAGCTTTTAGACGGATTCGCCGCACAGCATGGTCAAAATTTCGATAAATTTCCCGATTATAACGTAATTCAATTGAACGATACTCATCCGGTTATTGCAGTAGCTGAATTTATAAGGTTGCTTACCACAAGGTACGGTATGACTTTTGCGGATGCTTTAAAGCTTGCAAAACGTACTTTTGCTTATACAAACCACACAATTTTGCCGGAGGCATTAGAGTGCTGGAGTGAAGATTATGTAAAAAAGATTTTGCCGGAAATCTCAGACATAATGATAAAAATCAACGAATACGCTGTACGTGAATATAAGGAACTGGGTTGCGATGAAAAGCAAATTTCTGAAATGGCTATATATTCAGCAGGTCGATTCTATATGGCTAAACTCGCCGTTTATATTGCTAAAACAGTAAACGGAGTGGCAGCGTTGCATACCGAAATTTTAAAAAGCAAATTGTTTTCTACCGCGCATAAATTTTATCCGCACAAATTGCAAAACAAAACAAACGGTATAACTCACCGCCGTTGGCTTGAATTGTGCAATAAAGAATTATCTGAGCTTTTGGATAAAACAATAGGCAGTGGGTGGAGAACGGATATTTCAAGACTGGACAGTTTGAACGGCTTTAAAGAAGAAACGGTAAACGAGTTTATTAAAGTAAAGCAGGCAAAAAAAGAACAATTATTAAGTTACATAGCAAAATCGGAGGGGGTGGAAATCCCGACA
>CAJTQE010000068.1:5441-9872 GCA_910578655.1 uncultured Christensenella sp. | reverse complement strand
TTCGTGGTGGGAGGAGGTGTTAGCAGAAGAAGCAAAACCGTTCGACTGAGCGAAGCGAAGGTTTGCCGAGGCTCCCGTAGGGAAACGGCAATACACACCTCCTCCCACCAATAGCGACCTAAATCGAACCACTTTCGGTTAGGTCGTTATTTCTATTTTAATGCGCTTTTTTTTCATGTCTGCGCGGACAGCCGCGCGCTCGTTTTATCAAGCACCCGCCACAGTGCCACAAGTCAAAAATGCCGTTGCAAAAGCATTTATTTTATTTTCAAATATACTATACTAACTATGCCAAACAAGTTATATGCCCTAATTAGGAGTACGGGCTTTTTTATTTCAATAGAATAGGTATATCCTTTTTTCGTGTCGTCCATATTTTGAATTTGATAAAAATGCAAATTCCATTTATGTGGACGATTTACCCGTACTGCATATAAACTTGTTTGGCGACAGTCGGAGTTTGCGTTTTTCGTGCGTTAGCTTCGGCTGGCGCACTTTTTATTTGTGCGCACATATCAAGGGTGCTATGCGGCAAGCAAATAACAATATTGGAGGTACTTATTATGGGTGGTAAAGTTTATATTGTCGACCAAGAATACAAAGCAAAATATAAGATCTTTTTCGTTGACCAACAGTACAAAGAAAAAACGCAGACCTAATCAAAGGTTGCAAACTTGTGAATCAAGAATATCAAGCCGACATTAAAGTTTTTATTGTAAATCAAGAATATAAGACTGATATTAAAATTTTGCGGAAGAATTTCCCGTCTACCTAATGTTTTTGCCGCATAGCATTTTATTTTGTTGCTATTTTCGTTGCCATACATTTGAATATGATAGCGAAGTATGTTATAATATTTCAAAACAATAAAACGGAGTTGTTATAATGATTAAATCAGTACACGATTACCATATCTATGACTTGCTTAAAAAAGATGCAAATTTTTACTACAAAATTCCAAAATATCAAAGAGCCTATACGTGGAGTCAATATCATTGGAAAGCACTTTACGATGACTTGATGGAAAATGGAAGCGAGTATTTTATCGGTTCGATTATTTGTATCAATACGGCTGATGACTCAATAGGTTATCAATGTTAAGAAGTAGTTGACGGACAGCAACGGTTAACAACTATTACTTTATTTTTAGCCGCACTTTATAGTAAATTTCAACAATGGGAGGAAATCGTAAAAAAAGATGATGATATATTTGACGATTATCGCGCATTAAAAAATTCTCTTGTTTGTAAAGGGTCAAAAGAAAATGGGTTAATTTTAGTTCCGCAATTTGAAGGACATAATAGTGCAGATTATTCCTACGCTATGTCTTTACTTGGCTTGGCAAAAGGCAAGAAAGAAAAAAATTACGGCAATCGTAAAATAGCGAAGTGTTATAAATATTTTTCCGATAGAATAGATAATGACATTTATGGACTATATGCCACAGACGCAATTCAAAAAATTCTGGAAATTTATACCATAATTAAAAATGCTTTACTTGTTAAAATAGAAGTTTCAAACAGTTCCGAAGCGTATATGTTATTTGAATCATTAAATAACAGAGGCGCAAGCCTTACGCCGATAGAACTAATGAAAAATACTATTTTAGCGCGAGCAGAACAAAACGGTTTATCGACTGATGATTGCTACGATAAATGGCAAGAACTGTTGGAAAATATTTCAGATGATTACGCTACCCAAGAAAGGTTTTTCCGTCATTACTATAACGCATATAAGAATAAAATCAATGCGCAATTCCGTAAAGAAAATGAGAAGAAAAAAGATGTCTTGGGGAATGTTGCCACAAAATCTAATTTACTGAATATTTATGAAGCCTTAATTAAGCGCAATCTTTCGGACTTTCTTACGGAAATCACTCAGTGTGGAAAAGTATATTCGATGTTTCTGCTCTTAAACGAAGAAGATTGCAGATTCCAAAAAGAATTGTCAAGCCTTTATAGAGTTCAGGGCACACCATCATATCTTTTGCTTCTCTATTTGGTGCGTGAACAAACCGCTTTACAATTAGAAGATAAAACAATTTCCGAAATCATTAAACTGATGACTACGTTCTTTGTCAGAAGAAATTTAACTGATATTCCGAATACGCAAGACGTAACTCGCATTTTTATGAATATCATTAGCGATATAGAAGAAAAATCATTAAAAGGAACTGCTATTTATAATCATATCTTTGCCGTTTTGCAATCACGGTCGGCTTCGGATGATTTGTTTAAGGAAAAACTAAACGGCGATATTTACGAAGATAATGTTGGTATTACAAGATTTTTATTATGTGAATTAGCCGAAAGTTATATGACAAAAGAAACTTTCATAGACCTTTGGGCGCAAGAAGAACAAGGCAACAACGGCAAAAAAGTTTATGTGTGGACAATAGAGCATATCTTCCCCGAGGGAGAAAAAGTCCCGAGCGATTGGGTGGATATGGTTGCAAATGGAGATAAAGAACTTGCACAAGATTATCGCGATAGATATGTACATAAACTTGGGAACTTAACCATTACAGGGTTCAATAGCAAATTAAGCAATATGTCTTTTGAGCGAAAAAAAGAACGTAAAAATGATGACGGTAATTATATTGGTTATAAAAATGGTCTTGGAATAAATGCTGAGATTGCTCAAAAAGATAGTTGGACAATTAAAGATATTACTGAAAGAACCGAAAGATTAGTAAACGAATTGCTTGCTAAATACAAATTGTAAATAATTATTCGTTTTAGGTTACGTCTGCTCCACCAAAGGCACTATATGTTGTGTATTTTTTTGCGAAAATGTACAATGTGTAGTGTCTTTTTTTGCGTTTTTAAACTTTTTTGCTATGGTTTGGGGTGCGGATTTGGGTGTAATGCTTAAACTATATAATGAAATGAACCGTTTGCATTTGTTCAAGCATATTGAACCATTTTGCAGAAAAGGCAAGCCGATTGAACGAATCGATTTAAAATGCTTGCAAAAATCTGACTGATAATATATACTTTTATTATGTTTACTAAGCTGAAAAAGTTTATTACCGCGACTAATATTCTGATTGCAGTGCTTATCATTCTATACTTTTTGGACCGGTTTTTGCCCTTCCCCGAGAACTACGACGGGTTCAACGCGTGGGATAAGGACAGCTCTGCCGCATTAAATTACATTTTCGGAAACTGCGGCGGATTACTTTCTAACTATATGGCGCTCGGCTCATCGCTGTCGCCGTACGGTACGTCGTTTTACCGTCATCTGACAAGTATGCTGCTTCACGGGCACATTCTTCACTTGATTGCTAACGTCGTCGGGCTGTACTTTATAGGCAACTACGCCGAAAAGCGTTTCGGCTGGTGGTTGACTTACCTCGTATTTATAATCGTAGGGGCCACCGAAGGTTATATCACAGACCCGCTGTATTTCGCAATAGCACCCGATAATAAAGAGGCTACGCTTGCAATGCCGAGTCTGGGCGCGTCCGGCGGAATTTTCGGAATAATAGGTTTTACCCTTGCGGCGCTTTTCTTTGACATAAAAAGCTTTAAACAAATAGATAAGACCACGATAATAGTATCTGCAATATACGGCTTTTTGACGACTTGGGTTGTAAGCTTGGGGTGGACGACTGTTTGCCATAACGTGTCAATGGTGCTCGGTCTTGCCATAGGTACGGCGTTGATTTTACCGTTTTTCCTGCTTAAAAAAGGCAAGTTCAGACAAAGCGATACGGAATAACATTTTTACTATTCCGGACGAACTGTGGCCTGATTTCGAGGCGGCTCAGTTCGATAAAGCTTTAAAGTGGTATGAAAAAACAGGACGTCACTCCGGGCGGATAAATCAAATAGGTAAGATATGTACGATTACAACGGACAAAATATTTCTGACAGAATAAAGAACAGGGAAGTAATAGCCGACTGTCAATTCGCAGACTGCACGTTTGAAAACTGTCGTTTTGATGACTGCACGTTTGAAAACTGCACGTTTTCCGAATGTAAGTTTATTAAGTGTTCTATTACGAATATGCGGACGGAAAATACGGAATTTAAGTTTGCGGTTTTTGTGAAATGCACGCTTGTAGGTATAAACTGGTTGAAGTTACAGAACGGAAGCGTTGCTTTCCCCGTTGAAAAATTTGAAAAGTGTTACTTAAAATATAACGAATTTGACAAAATGAACTTAAAAAAGTTTGACTTTATGCAGTCGAATATCGTTGACTGCGCTTTTGCAAATTGTAATTTGTGCGAGAGCAATTTTTCGGACTGTGACCTTAAAAACACTCAGTTTTACAACTGCAATTTAAAAAAGGCCGACTTCCGCAACGCAACCGGTTATGATATAAATTTAGCCGAAAACCGCGTAAAGGGCGCTGTGTTTTCCTCGCGCGAGGCGGTAAGGCTTTTAAGTCCTTTTGAAATAAAGATTGTAGATTAAATAGAAGCC
>CAJTQE010000068.1:0-5408 GCA_910578655.1 uncultured Christensenella sp. | reverse complement strand
GGGGCTGTTGGTTTTAATTTTTAAAAGTTACGGTAATGATTGCGCTTGACTGCGTTACACCGCCGATAGAAATATCAAAGTTTAAAAGTTTTCTGTCGTGGCGTGTGTATTCGGGGAATACCGAACTCAGTCTATCGCCCGTCGTCCATAAATCGCTTGCCGAAGCGTTGCCGCCCGTGCTTGCAAATCTCTTTTCGCCGTCGGCTTCCACAAGCTTTAAAAGCGGTATTTTCGTAAGCGAGTTGTTATTGTCCGTAAAAGAACCGTATTTGTCGCTGAACGGGTTGTTAACGGATGAAGAGACGTGGTAAATTCTGACGCCGTACTGCGCTCCGTCGTAAAGAACGGTATCCGGCATCTGCGAATGTTTTTCGTTAAGTCCGTCGTTGGTATACAGGTCTACAAGCAGGTATTCGCAGAAATATGAGTTATCGAAGTTAAGCGGAATAAGCAACGTTTTTATTTCCTGCGTATTGCCTATCGTAAACGTAGAAGTTGTGGTAACTATTTCAGGCTTTAACCAACCGAGCATAATTTTCGAATAAACGTTATGGTCGCCTACGGTATAGTCCATCATATCCGCGCCGCCGAGTCCCTCGTTGCAACCGTTTTTTGTATCGTAGTCGTAGTAATCGTCAAGCCCTAAAAGATGACCCGTTTCGTGAATATAGGTGGAGGCGTTGACTTTCATACCGTTGCTTCCAACGTCTTCGTCCATAAAATCAATGCCTGCAAACAGATAGAAAAACGCGTCTTTTCCGTCCCATTGTTTTTGTTGGTAATACCAGGTTACGTACGCCCAATAAAATGAATCCGCATCGTAATCGACGGGGGCTGAGTAAATGAGATAAACCGCGTCTATCGCGTTATCGCCGTTAGAGTCGTATTTGGTCAAGTCAAGTCTGCTTTCATAATAGCTGAGGGCCTCTTCCAAAATGAGTTCTTCTCCGGTCTTTTTAAACGCTTCATCGCCCTCATAATAAATTTCTTTAAAAGTTTCGTAATAATTTGCCGTGCTTTTTGCCTGATATACGGGCTGAATGTCGAACGATAAATTAAGCTTTCCGTAAGAAGCTTTTTGATAGTAAGTTTTAACGCTTTCCCAACCCGTAGCTTCTTCAGTTCCGTTGAAAGCGGTATCAAGCTTTTTTAAATCGTTTTGGGTAATGAGGTCGCCCTTGAACTGAACCGGAATGACAAGCGCGTTGATATTTCCGGTAGAGGGTAATCCTATTGCGCCTTCGTAAGCAAGCCTTTTGTCCTGCAAATTATTGCTGTCGAAGGTATACGGGTCGTAGTTCTGCTTTTCCATAACTTCCTTCGGAACGGGGGTACCGGGCGTGGGGAGTGTGAAGTTGACAGAGCCGTATTTTGAAAATCCAAATCTGAAAATATATCCGTCGTCCATTGTAGCGATAATCTTGACTATCGTGTCTTGTTCTATGTAAAGATTAACGGCATTCCAGGTATGACCCGTATAAACGCCTATAACGTCGTTACCCGTGGATACGGGGTCGTTTGCCTTGTAAACTCCGCCGTCCTCTTTAAACGAATGTTGACCTATGATATCCAAATTTACTATGTTGGCGTAAGAAAACGCCTCTTCGAACTCATTCGTGTTTTCGTCGTATTTGGAATAGGAACCGTCGCCGTTATCCATATAGTAATAGTAAAGGGGTTCTCCTAAACTGTAATAATCGGTTTTGCTTTCGTAAGTTTGTGAAACGTTTTCGCCGAGATACTCATAATATTCCGTGTATAAATTCCCTTCGCTTATGAGTTCGAGTTCAACGGCAAAATTCCAGTCTGAGCGGTCGGCGTATTTTGCAAACATTGCCGAAAGGTCTGCATTTTTCGGTAAGAAGCCGAAACATGCGGAAAGTCCTGCGGCCATTGTGCAAAAAGCAAGTACTATTGCCAAACATTTAAACTTTTTCATAAATGCCTCTCAAAGTTTTTATATATTATACTACTTAAAACGACAAAAAGCAACCAAGCGCGATAAATATATTTTCGCCAAAATATTTCATTTTTCGTGTAAATTTTTTAAAATATACCGCTCTTATTTTAGTAATATTTTTTTAGCCGATTAAGACGGGAGGTAGGATATGACTGTTACGGGATATTTGCGCGATAAAATACTGTACATAAATCTGTCGGGCGAAATGGACGAATGTTCCGCCGCACCTGCGCGCGCAAAGTGCGATAAACTTATCGAAGAAAACGCGAGCGTAAGAAAAATAATAATAAACCTTTCGTCGGTTGCGTTTATGGATTCGACGGGAATAGGCTTTCTCATAGGCAGGTATAAAAAAGCGGCAAAGCTGTCAATTCCGCTTTTGATAGAACAGCCGAACTTCGCCGCAGATAAAATACTGAATTTAAGCGGAATTTATTCTTTAATACCTAAGGCGGAATAATTATGTCAAAAAACTATTTAAAGCTTCAATTTTATTCACTTCCTCAAAATCAGGCTTTTGCGCGCGATGCGGTTGCTGCGTTCTGTCTTGAACTCAATCCGTCGCTTTCCGCGCTTTCCGACGTAAAAACCGCCGTATCGGAGGCGGTTACTAACTGTACCGTTCACGCCTACCGTGAAGAGAAGGGAATTGTTACCGTAGAGTGTGAAATAGAGGACAACGTTCTACATATAAAGGTAAGCGATGAGGGCAAGGGCATACCCGACGTCGAAGAAGCCGTACAGCCCTTTTTTACAACGCTGCCTTCCGACGAGCGCTCCGGTATGGGGTTTACCATAATGCAGACTTTTATGGACGAATTTTCGGTAAATTCCAAAAAGGGCGAAGGTACGGTTGTCTATATGTCGAAAAAGTTTGAAGCGGAAGTAGCGTAAAATGCTTGACGTCGAACAGACGAATTTACTAATACGAAAGGCAAAAGAAGGCGACGGCGATGCCAAAGAAACGCTTATTCTGGAAAACAACAACTTAATAAAGAGCATAGTAAGAAGATACCTCGGCAAGGGCGTGGAATACGACGACTTGTATCAGCTTGCAAGTATGGGGCTTCTTAAAGCCGTAACCGGCTTTGACGAAAGTTTCGGCGTGCGTTTTTCAACCTACGCCGTGCCTATGATAGCAGGCGAGATAAAACGCTTTATGCGCGACGACGGAAGCATAAAAGTTTCCCGTGCGATAAAGGGGCTTGCAAAGCGAATAAATATCTTTATCGAAGAATATTCGGTTGTGCACGGCGCTCAGCCTACGGTTAAAGTTATTTCGGAAGAATTTCAAATACCGGAAAGCGAAGTAGTGTTTACAATGGGTTCTACGCATATGCCGGTATCGATTTACGCGCAGGGCGAGTATAAGGACAAAAAAACGCAGGAGATTTTGGAAAAACTGCCCGTCGAGGACAGGCAGGAGGATATAGTTGAAAACCTTCAATTAAAGTCCGCGATAGACGGCTTGCCCGAGCGCGAGCGTAAGGTGATAATACTAAGGTATTTCAGGGATATGACGCAAAGCGAGGTTGCGACAATGCTGGGCGTGTCGCAGGTTCAGGTATCGCGTATAGAGAATAAAATTATAGAAACTTTCCGTAAAGATTTAACGGGTTAAAGGACGAACGGTCGTAAAAGTACGTTCGTCCGCATTTTAATCTTTACCGAAAGCTTTCAAAGCGAGCCTGATACCATTTTTTCACCTCTGAAAATAATTGATTTTGTTGTATGCATCCATTAGATGCAAGTCAAGCAATAAATGCTTGCGCTTGATACCTTTGCAAAACTTTGCGCGGTTTTGGATATTGACGCTAACGAAATTCCGTGCGTTGCGGATAACGATACCGAAGATAATCGAACGGTGCATAGCGGACGCAAAAATTGCGTCCGCCGCATATTTAACAATTGACTTTTCGGCGCGGTTTTGATAAAATAATTTTATGCTTAACCAAACAAACGTAAAGTTAGGAAAAGTCCGCTCCTCCATACGCGAACTTTTTGAATACGGCAAACAGCGCAAAGCGGAGATAGGGGCGGACAACGTTTTCGATTTTTCTATCGGCAATCCAAGCGTTCCCACGCCCGATGACGTCAAAAAAACACTTATCGACTTAATCGAAAATACCGACCCTGTCGAACTTCACGGCTATACTTCGGCGCAGGGCGATTATTCCGCGCGCAGTGCGGTTGCAAACCAACTCAATGCAAAATTTTCAACCGAATTAAATGCCGACTGCATTTATATGACCTGCGGCGCGTCGGCTTCGCTGACAGTAACTTTAAACGCGCTTTTAAACGCGGGCGACGAAGTAATTGCTTTTGTTCCGTATTTCCCCGAATACAAAGTTTTTTGCGGTCACGCAGGCGGCAGCCTAATAGCCGTAAATTGCGACGGGAATTTTCAGCCCGACCTTCAAGACTTCAAGGCAAAGCTTTCTCCGAAAACGAAAGCCGTAATAATCAATTCGCCGAACAATCCAAGCGGAGTTATTTACGGCGAACAAACTATTAAAGAGATAGTTTCCATAATTAATAAAAGCGGTTTGCCGATATATATAATTTCCGACGAGCCGTACCGCGAACTTATCTTTGAAGATACGAAAATACCGTTTATAATGAACTATTACGATAAAAGCATAGTTTGTTATTCTTACAGTAAATCTCTGTCGCTGCCGGGCGAGAGGATAGGCTATATAGCCGTCAATAACCGCGCGCCCGACTTCGGGGAAATTTATTCGGCTGTTCTGGGCGCGGGCAGGGCGCTGGGGTTTGTGTGCGCGCCGTCACTCTTTCAAAAGCTTATTGCAACCTGTCAGGGCGCGACTTCGGATTTATCGGTTTACAGAGCCAACCGCGACAGGTTAATTGAAAAGCTTACCAAGTTCGGTTTCGCATTTGCAAAGCCTTGCGGCGCGTTCTATATCTTTTTGAAAGCTCCTTCGGGCAATGCGAAAGAGTTTGCCGAAAGGGCAAAACAATTCGAAATTTTATTGGTAGAGGGCGACAGTTTCGGCTGTAACGGCTACGTTCGTCTTTCATACTGCGTTTCCCCGGATATGATAGAACGCTCGTTACCCGCATTTAAAAAATTGGCAATCAGCTATAATTTAATATAGAACACCCTGCGGCAGGTTAACTACCTGCCGCAGGGCTTTTGTAAAACGGACTTAAATATTTCCGTTAATTAAGTCGTCGATACTAACCGGAGAAATTCCCGTAAGTTTGATTGCAGGTGCCGTTATGGCAATTTTTATCGGAAACGCTGGCGTGGCGTCGGGACTGTTTTCTCTGGGCGCTGCATGTTGGATAGTGCATACCGTATTGTTTTAAAAGATTTCGGGTATTCCGGTTTTAAATACAGAAAGGGCGGTTCCGGTAATTCAGGCGGTCGGTTTACTACTTAAAACCGAATAAATTTTGCTGTCGGCGGCTCGCATATATTTGC
>CAJTQE010000067.1 GCA_910578655.1 uncultured Christensenella sp. | reverse complement strand
AAACCGACAGAGTTAAGGACGACAACCCCTTTACAAATACTGAGCGTCCCGTCATCACCACCCCCAACGCCGTCAACGGCGACAAGTTCGAGTACGGTTATTCGGCTATGACCGAGGTCGGCTTTTCCGCAACTGTCGAGGGCGAAGCCGAAAGAAAGAAATCGGTTGCGAAATATCCCGACGGTTCTTTGAGAACCAACGAGGGCGCAACTTTCGGCAATTCGGAATATCCCAAATACGGATACACGCTGAATAGCGTAGTCGGCGCAGGCGATGAAAAGAAGCAACTCAGACAAAATTTGATAAACGAATCCGTTTATTTTATGGCAGGCAGAAATACCTATACCTGGATGGACGAAAACGGTTATCTTTACAGCGGAACAACCGCCGCACCCGTACACGCGAAAAACGCGGACGGCACCGACAGACAGCTTTACAAGCACGACGCCGCAGCAGGAATGTACTACGGCGGATACAAAGGCACCGACGACTTGCTTGACAGCGAGCCGGGCATAACCAAAAAAGTAACCATCCGTCCGCGCGGCTATAACAGCTATTCGGTAACGGGCGTTTACGCACCGGCAGGCGAAATAATCAAAATTGTCATAAGCGAAAAGGATATGAACGCGACGGGCGGTTTGACCGTACATATCGGTCAGGCGCTGTACAACGGTCAGTCAAACAACATCTGGGCGGAAAAAGGTCAGATGCAGCGTTTCCCCAACGTGCTTAACACTATGTCCGTCACAAAGGACACCTCTACTTATGCGGACGGGTATTATACCGCTTACGTCGGCTCTTTCCTCGGCGGTCCTCTTTATATCCGCAACACGAAAGCGACTTACACCGCCACCATTTCGGGCGGCGTTGCGTACTCTCACTTTATTTTAGGTTACACCACCGAAGAGGAATTCAATAAAAACAAAGAATCCTCCGCCCCCTATTTCGATATGGAGGTCTGGAGCTACGGCGTTCTGCACTCGGGCACTAAGTATCAGGCTCTTAATTACTCTTACGACGATATTTACAAAGCAGCCCATCTTTGGGAAAAGGTTTCAAGCGTAACGACTACGGGCAGCAATCAGGGAATAGTTTTCCTTTACGAACCGTTCGTTGCGGCAGGCGCGGCGGTTGCATTCCCCGGCAGAAGCTCGGTTAACTGCCCCACAGGCTGGATGACCAACTCGCTGAACTATAATACTATGGTAACGTCGGGCGCCTGGGGTAACTTCCACGAGTACCACCACAACTTCCAGGGCTACGGCGTCGGCAACGGCGGCGAAGTTACAAACAACGGTATGACGCTGGTTTCCTACGCTCTGTTTACCAAAATTTCGTCAAAGCGCGGAATTTCAAGCTACGGCGGACAGGGACTGGGCGGCTGGAACAACTATACCAGTGCAACCTGGGCTTTAAACGACTTGCTCAGCATCAGAAACGGCGGCAGCCCCTCGAACGGCAAGCAGGGACTTGCGCTTTACGCAACGCTTTTACACAACTTCGGCGCAAACAACTATATTCAGGCTAAGGTAAAGGGCGGCGGACAGAGCTATCAGGCTTACGCAAACGCCTGGGAAGCCGTTACGCATAACAATATGTCTTACTACTTCAACGACGTATTGAAGGGCGGCATAAAGTCAACCGCACCCGATAATTATCCTATGTTCGTTCCCGTATCTTCCGTCTATCAGACAGGCAGAAGTTATATGTACGACGGCGAAAAGAGATACTTCAACACTATGCAGCCGTACGTAATTCCTTACGGTGAGGAATTTAACGTAGACCTTAGTCCGTACAACGCACCGAACGGTCAATACGCGAGCGGAAGTATTGTCATTCCCGATAATTTCCAATATACCGTTAAAAGCATTTCTCAGCCCAAGAACGGAACCATCGAAGTGGTTGACGGCTACAACTTCAAGTTCAAGCCCAATTCCGAAAAGCTTTCGGGTCAGATTATCGTAACGCTTGAAATCAAGGAAAAGCACAATAAATTCAAAGTTGACGACGTAGACCTCATACTCGAATTCGAGCAGTCGCACGAAACCAACAAAATGACGCTTGAAAGAACCACCTACACTTACACTGCGGAAAGCATGTACAAGGACGCCAAAACGGCGTACGAAAGCAGCTTCGCCGGTTACGACAAAGTAGTGGAAAAAGCAAACCATAAAAACCCCACGCAGAACTGCAATACCGATATATGGTTCTATCCCAACACCGACGAAAATCACAACAAATACCCCGACGCGCCCGAATCGTACTTCTTCCGCTCAAACACCGTAGAGGTTATTGACGGCAAGCTGTACTTCGAGGAATCCGGCAAATACAGAATTTACCTGCGCGGACGTACTAACTGCGCCGTATACTATTCGACGGACGGTAAAAATTATAAGTACGGCGCGGCTATAACGGAAGAGACAAAGGGCGTCGGACACGCTAACTTCTTTACCGACGACCCCACCACCTACTTTGACGTTGACCTTGAGGAACACTCCTGGGTTTACGTCAGGGAAGTGCTGATTGTTCAGGAAACGTCAAGAAGCTATATAGGCTTAGGCTACGCGCAGTGGATTAAACCTATGTTCACGATTACGGAGGACGAGAACGGAGTATTACATTACTTCGACCAGACCGGCAATGAGGTTTCCGAGGAAGAGGCAAACAACGCCCAGCTTACCGAACCGAAAAAAGCAAGCTATATCAACGCGTACAGAAACAACTACGAATTCCCCGACAACAAGTCGTTCGAATCCGATTATTTCTTCACACGCCAGTATAAGTACAATTATTCGGACAATACTTCATACACCGGCAACGAACAGACGCCCGTACCCGAATTAACCAAAAACCTTACGTCAAGCTGGGGCGGCAGCAAGGATATAAGCATCCTCACCGACGGCATAAAAAATCAGGGCAACGACAAACAAATTCACACGGCAGGCAGCCCTTCCGAAGCAAAGCCGCTTGAGTTCGGGTTCGATTTGGGCAGCGTAAAGGCGGTAAACCGCGTGATACTTTACAGCCAGCCCGGCCGCCCCGACCCTTGCTTTGCGAAAAACCTGGATTTATACGGCAGCCTGGACGGAACGAATTTCGAGCTGATCAAATCTTATTCCGCACCTGCATACAATAACGGCGCAGGCACACAGATATTCGATTTTGACACAACCGAACTCAGATATTACAAAATATCAATCAACGGCTCAACAGGCGGTCAGCTGGTTCTGCGTGAAGTAGAGATTTGGAACATCTTCGAAGTAAACGGCGGAACTAAATTCTCGCCCGACGACAAGGCGTTTACGTACGGCGGAAAATGGCGTACGGAATCCACACTATCCTCCTTCGGTCACGTGTACGTTGGAGAAAAGAACGCGCAAATGGCGTTTATATTCAACGGAACGCGGCTTGCGATTTTATCTTCCGAAGCCTTCGGAAAGAAATTCACGGTCGAGATTGACGGAGTTGAAATCGATTCGATATCGCTTAAAACCATAAGCGGCGGCTTCGGCGCAACGTTCATTTCTCCCGAGCTGGAGGACAAAAAGCACACCGTGCTTATAAAATGCAAGGGTCAGACAAGTATTGATTCGATAGCGGTATTCAGATAGCCGTTAAAGCCGGGCTGTCCGCTCGGCTTTATTTTATGAGATATACATAAAATTTACACAATTTTGTTGTATAATATAAATATCAACCGTTCACGGAGGATTAAATAATGACAATTACCGTTGCGTGTGACGTTTTCGGCGAAGAGAATAACGGCACCGTAGTTGTAACTATGAACCTTATACGCTATTTGCGCAAACAAGGCCACGACGTGCGCATACTCTGCGCCGACCAAAACCAAAAGGGCAAGGAAAACTTTTTTGTCGTACCGAATAAAAATTTAGGTAAACCGTTAAACGAATATGTAAAGCGCACGGGCGTAACGCTTGCTAAACCGGATAAGGAAATAGTCAGGCAGGCGCTTGAAGGCTGCGACCACGTTCACATTATGATGCCGCTCTGGCTTGGCATTGCAACGGCTAAGCTTGCGCACGAAATGGGTCTGCCGATTACCGCGGGGTTCCATATGCAGGCGGAAAATTTTACGGCTTACGTTAATCTGAATAAACTGCACTCGGTAAACGACCTCATTTACAGGTTTATTTACAAGCACGTCTATCAGTATGTCGACGGCATTCACTATCCGACCGAATTTATAAGAAACATATTTGAAAGCCGGATTAAAAAACGCACTAACGGATACGTAATTTCAAACGGCGTCCACTCCTACGCAAAAAAGTATGACGTTGAAAAACCCGACGGGCTGAAGGATAAATTCGTAATTTTATCTACGGGCAGATATTCAAGCGAAAAATCACAGGATACCCTTATCAAGGCAATAGCCCTTTCAGCGCATAAAGAAAATATTCAGCTGATTCTTGCGGGAGAAGGGACCAAAAAGAAACGATTTATGCGGCTTTCCGAAAAACTTCCCATACCGCCCATATTTAAATTTTTCAACCGCAAGGAGATTATCGACGTCGTAAATTATTGCGACCTCTACGTCCACCCGGCCGTTGCGGAACTTGAAGGCATAGCCTGCCTTGAAAGTATTGCCTGCGGCAAAATGACGATAGTTTCCGATTCAAAAAACAGCGCAACCAAAAATTTTGCTATTGACGAAAAGTGTATTTTCAAAAACAAGGATGCAAAAGATTTGGCACGCGTCATTGACTATTGGATAGAACACCCCGAAGAACGCGCCGAATACGAAAAAAAATATCTGTCAAGCTCGGTCGTATACAATCAAGAGGAATGTATGCGAAAAATGGAACAGATGATTTTTGAAGTAGTTGAAAAAAAACGCAACGGTTGACGTTATAATCGCCGAAATATTCCCCCTGCATTTGCAGGGGGAATATTTATTTTATCCGCACATACTTACGTTATAAAATTTTTTTAATTTTTACCAACAATTCCGGCTTTTGAATTGTTATATAAGTGAAAGGAGATAAAATTATGAAAAAAACAATAATCGGAACTTTATGTGCAGCACTTGCAATGTCGGCGGCGGTTAGCCTGTCGGCTTGCGGAACCGGCGAAGGTGCGTTGTCGTCGGCAAACGACGTTTACGGAATGGGCGCTGTTTCCACCGCGCGTCTTTTGGGCTCGGCTATGCCTGCGGGCTCTCTGAGAGCTCTCGGAAAAGCAAGGTCGGCTGCTTCCGGCGGCGACCTTATAAACCAAGCTGAAAAATTCAACGAATATTTTACCGCGCTTGACAGCTTTTTGGGCGATGACGTGGTAAACACCGAGACGGTTAAAAACAGCGACGAAAACTACCCTTACGACTTTAAAATGACCATTAACGGCAAAGACTTCGACGGCGAAACCGTGTCTTACGTTATGTACTACACCGAAACCCTTTACAAGACCGAAACGGACGACGACGAAGTTGAAAACGAATACAAGCTTACCGGCGTTATGATAATAGACGGTAAGGACTACCCCCTTGAAGGCGAACGCAGCGAGGAAAGCGAAAAGGACGAAACCGAAAGCGAGCTTAAAATCCGCGCCTACGCAGACGTTAACGACAAAACCTCTTATGTGCAGATGAATCAGGAATTTTCACAAGAAACAGACGAAACCGAAACCGAATACGTTTATTCGATTTATGCAAACGGCGAACTTATTGAAAAAACCAAAGTTGAATTTGAAACCGAAAACAAAAAAAATAAGACCGAAACCGAATACGAGCTTGAATTTATAAGCGGCGAGGGTAAGGGCAAATATTCTGTTGAACGCGAAGTCAAAGACAGCGTGACGACTATGAAAGTTAAATATAATATAGACGGCAAGTCGGGCGTGTTCCACATACGCGAAATTACCGACGATGACGGAAACAAGAAATACGAATATTCGTTCAGCGACGGAAGCAAGCATATATTCGACTGACACGTTGACAAAACAGCTCAAACAATTTATAATGTCCTTTGAGGATACGAAGTGAAACTTGACAGGCTGATACAAAAATTTATAGACGGACAATCTTCCGCGTTTGACGAAATATACGCACAAACGCGGAAATCGGTTTATTTTGTGGCGCTGTCTGTTTTAGGAGACGCAGGGCTTGCCGAGGACGTAATGCAGACAACTTATCTGCGTGTTATCAAAAATATCCGCAGCTTTACGATTGGGACAAACGCCTCGGCGTGGATAATTAAAATTGCAAAAAACGAGGCTTTGAATTTAAAAAAATCAAGACGGCGCGAACTGTCGGTTGACGAGCGCGACAACGAGCATCTTTTCGGCGCGACACATCCGTACGGTTACGGCGAACTTACCGACCTTGCCAAAAAAACGCTCACGCAGGACGAATTTACCGTGCTTATGTTAGTAACCGCCTGCGGCTATAAGCGGCGCGAGGTTGGGCAAATGCTGGATATGCCCACTCCCACCGTGTCCTGGAAATACTCGAACGCCATTAAAAAAATGCGTCAGGCTCTGGAAGAAAATTAATATGAAAAAATTTAAAAGACAACTAAAAACCGAAGCCGAAATATTCACACCCGACCCGCTTAAAAAAATTAAGCTTGCAGCACAAAGCGAAAATCTGTTGCCTGACGAATATGTGAATGCAGGCAACACGGCGGTTAAATTCAGACCTAAGCTTGTCGGCATACTGTCATCGCTTGCGGCGGGGGCGCTTTGCACCGCGCTGATTCTTACCTTTACTCTGCGCCCCGATAAGCCGATTACCCCCACGCCCGTAAGTCTTTCGGCAGACGATGTTTACGGTATGGGCGCGGTATCGGCAGCACGGTTGCTTGCATCAATGCCGGAAACGTCAATAGGACTACTGTCACAGACGGACGAATTACAAATAAAAAAAGAGGCTGAAAAGTTCAATCAATATTTTACCGCGCTTGACAGCTTCTGGGGCGACGATATAGTTACCACCGCTACCGTTAAAAATACAGACGCCGGATATCCGTTTGAAATAAAGATGACGGTCATGGGCATAGGCTTTGACGGCACAGCCAACAACTACACTATGTACTACACCGAAACGCTGCACAAATCGGAAGACGATGAAGACGAAATCGAAAAAGAATATAAACTTGTCGGCGTAATGATTATAGACGGTAATGAGTACGCCGTCGAGGGCGAACGCAGCGAGGAAAGCGAAAAGCACGAAACCGAAACCGAGCTTAAAATCCGCGCTTATGCAGACGTTGCGGACAGACGCTCATATGTGCAAATGGAGCAGGAATATTCGGTTGAGAACGGTAAAACTCAGACGGAGTACGTTTATTCCGTCTATGCGGACGGCAAACTTATTGAGGAAACTGCCGTGGAATTCGAAGCCAAAAACAAAAACGGCAAAGTGCAGACCGAATACAGTATCGAATTCCGCAAGGGCAAGTCGAAAGGCAAATACGAAATAGAACGACGGTCGGATGAAACGGCAGTCGGATACAAAATCGACGGAGAACACGGCGAGTTCTTTATACGTGAAGTTACCGGCAACGGAAAAAAACTTTACGAATACACTTTCTCCGACGGCTCCGCCCTAACATTCAGATAAAAATATTTTGCACCGTGCCGTGTTGGTGGAACTGAAAGCGACAAAAACGCACACCGTAATATACAAGATAAACTGACGTAAGTTTTATTGCGCCGTTGACTTTACGGCTTTTATATAATATTGAATATTTTTTATTTACATATCGTATTTCGTCGCCGACATTTCTTCCAATATGCCGTAGGTAGTTTTGTAAGGTACTATATTTATCGTTTTCTTTTGTTGCAAGTATTTCGCTTCCTTGTGCGTGAACCAAGACCGCGCCCATTTCTCTTTCGTTGCACCGCTCTCGTCTTGGTACTTAACCTTAACGTAGCAAACTATCCATTTCAATACTTTCGTTACTTCGCCTTGCGTAACGGTATTCGGTAGCGGCGTATGAATAATTCTGTCGTTGTTATATGTGCTGCCGTAAACTTTCTTCTTGATTTTCTTGTTCAGTACGTTACGGTAGATACAACGGTATATAAGTAAATACAATACAAAGGGAACGGGGAAACACCATATTATCGCATTTCTTAATGCTCGTTCATAATTAACAACAGGAAAAACGTCGGATGACCACGTGCCGTTTGGATCAATAAAGATTTTTACCTTTTTACCGATTTGCGCTTTTGCATCGCTTTCGTTTGAATAAGTTCCATGATGCATAGTATAAACAGTACCCCAATTACTTTCATATTCATAATAAGTCCAATATTCTATGGTTCGAGAATCACCGTGTCCGCGATCGTGTATTCCGTATATTGTAATTTCTGCTTCCACCTCAACGGCGTTTTCAATATAATATTTGTATATGTCTTGACTTGCATATTCCCACCACATAAATATGCAAGTGATAACAAAAGCGAGAGCCGTCAATATCAATAGGAATGATATTGGCACTCTGTTCTTTTTTATGCCTATATCTTTAACGTCCATAGATACTCCGTATTATTTTGCCGCCAACATTTCTTCCAAAATGCCGTAGGTGTTCTTGTAGGGTACTATATTTATCGTTCTCTTTTGTTGTAAGAACTTCGCTTCCTTGTGCGTAAACCAAGACCGCGCCCATTTCTCTCTCGTCGCACCGTTCTCGTCTTGATACTTAACCTTAACGTAGCAAACTATCCATTTCAATACTTTCGTTACTTCGCCTTGTTTAATGCCATTGATATATCCGCAATTCAAATGCTTTAATATTTTTGCGTTTAATTTATTCCTATATACAACTCGGTAAAAGAACAGATATGCCGCTATGCAAAGCAAGCCCGTAAATACACAAGCAAGTATTATATCAGTTTGACTGTATTGTTGCCAATAAGCCATACCTGCTAATGTGCCATAAGTACTTGAACCATCGGTAGGATAAATTACTATTGTAACTTTATCTCCAATATGTTCATCTGCATATTGTTTTTGCGAAAACTGACCAACTATTCCAGAATATCTTGTTCCGTCAGGCGCTACATATAAATAAATACATTCCCACGCTCGTTCTATGTTATGCGGATCATCTGGTCGTACATCTATCTCCCTGACATCTACAATTTCAGCTTGAACTTCGATTCCGTTTTCCAACATCTTTTTATCGTTATAGTCGCTGTAACAACATATCCAAAATACTACTGTTAATACAACGCATATTGCAAATGCGGCGGTTATAAAGATTTGATATACGATAAATTTGTTTTTGATTCCTATATCCATATTCTATCCTTACCTTTTTGCTTATGACATTTCTTCCAATATGCCGTAGGTGTTCCATACCTTAATTATAGCACTATTTTACCTTGTTTGCAAGCAACCATACTCAAACTTACTATTAAAGTAGCGCAACGGAAAATATCGTTGCGCTACTATATCAGTTCTGCACCAAAATAAATTATGACGCGGCTGAAACTCATACGGCTTACTTCGTACTCGGAATAAATCGGAGCCTTATTCGATCATTGTATGTGTTGCTCACGGAAAACTATAAGGTTCTTATCACGGGGCGCCTCGACACCGAAACTATACAAACAAATTAACAATGCTTTTATGCTTTTTTACCGCATAACTGTATATCTTGTATGCGCCGCTGTTTTCTCGCTGCTCTACCCAAAATAAAATCAAATCGCTTTGGTCTATCATTGCAATATTACGATAATAAATTGCCGTATACCAATAGTCAAAGTCCTTTGTCGGACACTCTAACGCTTCATACTCTTTTCGTATAAACCAATGCGGCGGCTTTCTGAGCTGCTTATCAAGTGCAAAGCAAAATACCCTTTTGATATTGAGTTGTGGGTTGGCGTTTTTCTTTTCGGTTACAAGGTCATAGCACAAATCGTCAAAATCACTTCTTCCGCCGAACAGAAAAATTCTAACGCCGTCCTTTATTGCCTTGTCGATTTCTATTCTCGTTCTTGCTATTAGGTCATCCGTTATCTCGACGTCGGAATGCCCGAAACAAGAACAAGTCTTTTCAACTGTTGACATAAAAAAGATGCCGCCCCCTTGCGAGAGCGACACCATAGCATACACATCTCGCGTAGTTGCGACACCACATAAAACTCGACCTCAAGGTAAACCTCTCTGTACAAAGCTGCGATAGTGTATTGCTACCTATTTCATAGCTTTGTACATTGAACAACAAAATATACCTTTGGTGAGATCGAGTCCAAAGGTTGTTTTATGTGATGTCGCATTGCTATTATAGCACAATCAATAGAAAATATCAAGAATTATCAAAGAGAGAAAAGAAAAAGCCGCTACATAATGTAACGGCTTATAGATTATCCATTATCGTTAGTTCAAATCCTATTTTCATTTAAGAATACGCAAAAGAC
>CAJTQE010000066.1:939-10461 GCA_910578655.1 uncultured Christensenella sp. | reverse complement strand
CAGCTTTTACCGCCGTGCTTGCGCAGACCTGCATTTCAAACCCGAAGATTTTGCAGGCGTGAATTTTGAACGCGGCGATGTTTTGGAGTACGGAAGCGTTGCGCTTAAAACGGGCGACGCGCGTGATACGCATATATCCCTGATCGAAAAGGCGGAAAAATCCGGCGCGCTGATATGTTTCGACCCTAATTTAAGGTTCAACCTTTGGGAAAGCAGGGAAGAGCTCAAAGAAACCGTAAACGAGTTTTTAAAGTACGCGGATATAATTAAGGTCGGGCTTGACGAGCTTGAATTTATTACCGGCGAAAGCGGTCAAAGCGCCGTAAACAAAATGTTCGGCGGAAAGCTTAAACTGCTGCTCGTTACGGACGGCGGAAATCGCACTTTCCTGTATTGTGCCGACGGAAGAAGCTTTTCCTGCAAAGGATACAAAGTAAAGACCGTCGATACAACGGGCGCAGGCGATTCCTTTTTCGGCGCGTTCATTGCGCAACTTTTAGATGCGAAAATTACTCCCGAAACAGTTTTTAACACGGGTGCGGATTATGAAAAAATGCTTGATTTTGCCTGTAAATGCGGTGCGTACACCACAACCGGATACGGCGCTATTCCGGCAATGGGCAACAGAGAAAACGTTGAAAAGGCGGTAAAATAAAATGGCTACTGTTCAGCTTGTAAAAGTAAATAAGGTATACGATGGCGGTGTGCACGCCGTGCACGATTTTTCAATCGATATTGCCGATAAGGAATTTATCGTTTTCGTGGGGCCGTCGGGTTGCGGTAAATCCACTACGCTGAGAATGATTGCCGGGCTTGAAGAAATTTCTTTCGGCGACCTTTTAATCGATGGTAAAATTATGAATTCTGCCGCACCGAAAGACAGGGATATCGCAATGGTGTTCCAGTCGTACGCGCTCTATCCGCAGATGACCGTTTACAACAATATGGCTTATGCGCTTAAACTCCGCAAGATCCCCAAAGACGAAATTGACAGACGCGTTAAAGAGGCTGCCAAGATATTGAAGCTTACGCCCTATCTGGACAGAAAACCCCGTGCGCTGTCGGGCGGACAGCGTCAGCGTGTTGCGCTTGGCAGGTCGATAGTAAGGCGTCCCAAAGTTTTCCTTATGGACGAACCTCTTTCCAACCTCGACGCAAAACTGCGCGTCGCTATGCGAAGCGAAATCGTGCGCATACATAACGAGGTCGGCGCAACTACTATTTACGTAACGCACGACCAGATTGAGGCAATGACTATGGCCTCGCGCATAGTCGTAATGAAGGACGGCTATATTCAGCAGATAGGCGAACCGAACGAGGTGTATAAAAATCCCGCCAATATGTTCGTTGCCGGGTTTATCGGCACGCCTGCTATGAACTTTTTGCACGGTGTACTCGAAGACGGCGCGTTCGTCCTCGACGGCTCGGGCGAAAGAATAAAGGTGACTGAAGCGCAGATGAAGTTTTTGAAAAACTATATCGGCAAAAGAATAGTGTACGGTATCCGTCCCGAAAACCTTATATACGAACAGGACGAGCGGTTTGCAAAATTTAAGGCTTATTCTTTTAAAATAGATGTCGGTATGGTTGAGCTTTTGGGAGATATAGTGAACGTTCACGGTACGGCCGGAGAATGTAAAGCTGTTTTAAAAACGGGCAATAAGTTCTCTTTTAAAGATAAAACCCGAATAACCGTTGCGTCGGAGTGCGGTGAAGCGAGATTTTTCAACGAGAGCACTACGCGGGCGATAACGCCCTTAGACTGCGAATACGAAGAAGCCGAAATAACGCAGTCGCTCGACGAGGATAACGTGACGGTAATCGAGCCCGAAAAACAGGGTCTGTTTTCAAAGTTTGCCGATAAGATTAAAAGCGCGAGAAAGAATAAAGACGATACAAAAGACAACTGAAAATCAGGATACAACAATTCCTCTGCGCCGTATGATATGCACCCCCGAAAGTGTCTGACTTTTGGGGTGCATACTACATTCCGCCGAATTATTATTTTAATGTTGTTGACATTTTTGCGGTTTATGATATAATATATCTATAAAAAAGAGAAGGTAAATGTTATGACTTTAAACGGAAACCCGAATTTAAGACGCGTAGTCAAGGGCAGCGAAAACGGAAAGTATTCTACGGAAGACATCGCAGTGGCAACGATGAAAGGTATGGCGTGGAAGTCTGTCACGCTATGCGCGGTAACGATTATCGCGGCGGTATTAAGCGCGGCGTTGCTGGGTTATTTTATCAATACCGAAAATGAAACGGCGCTATTCACGCTTTTAATGGTACTTGCTTTTTCGGCAATACCGCTTATCATCATTTCGTTCGTAATTATGTTTTTTCCCAAAACGGCAAGCGTTTTAGGCTTTGTCTATTGCGCGCTGGAAGGACTTGTAATGGGCGTAATATCCGCGCTGTTCGATATGATTTATCCCGGAATAGCTATTATGGCGTTTCTCGGCACGTGTATCGTTTTCGTGATTTCGGTGCTGGTGTTCAACGTGTTGGGTAAAAAGATTTCAAGCAAGTTCGTTAAATTTGTGCTTATATCATTTATAAGCCTGATACTTTTAGAGGGCATAGGATACATTCTGTCGTTGTTTATAGACGCGTTTGCACTTGTTATGGGCAATATATGGGTTCAACTTGCAATAAGCGCGGTTATGATTTTGTGGGCGACCTTTATGATACTGGTTGACCTCAACAACATGAAGCTGATTGCGGACAACAACACAGACAAAAAGTACGAGTGGCTTGCCGCGTTCTCGCTGGTAACTACGCTGATGTGGCTGTACCTCGAAATACTCGAGCTGCTTGCAAAAATCGCTTTACTTGCAAAAAGAGAATAATAAAACACGCCGCAAGGCGTGTTTTTTAATTGCCTGTTATAAATTTCTCTATTATTTGAAAAGTTTTTTTATCTGTCTGATACTCGAAAGTATCAGCATTAAGTTTTAAAACATAACCATTGATATTAGGCAATCGTGTATTTTTGACGTAGTTTTCAAAATTTTCTTTAATATCAAAGTTTGTAGACAGATGCACGGGATGGCGGTTTTCGTTTTTAATTCTGTTCATATATCTATTATACAGAATATCAATATCGCCTTGCAGTACGATAACCAAATATGAATATCCTTCTTTTTCCGCGAGACAGAACATTTCATTTAACTGCTCTGCGTGGTAATTGGCTTCCAGAATCAAGTCGTTTCCGCATTTAGCCGAAGAGAGGAATATATATTTTAAAACGTCCATAGTCGCTTTGGAAAGTTTAAGATTTTCACTTCTGTCGGTAAACGGAAATGTTACGCTAAGTACCTCTTTAACAGTATCTTTATGAAAAACGGGCACGCCGAATTTTTTACCTACAATATCAGCAAATGTGGATTTACCCGACGCCAAATCACCCGTAATTAAGACAAGTTTTTTCATAAATCTATTATAACAAAATTAAAATATAAATGCAAAGAGTTAATGTAAGAATTTTTTAAAAATAATTGCATTTAACATTTTTATATGATATAATCGACATATGAGAATGCAGGGCAGAGACTTAAATCTTAAAAACGGAACGGTAGTCAGGGTAAAAACAGTTCGTCCTTCCGAGGCGGGAAAGGTGCTTAAACTTATGGGTAAAATTTACCATAAGAACGACACGTTAGAGCTGAACCCTAACGAAGTCGAGGAAATGAAAAGACGGAATATCCGTAAACAGATTAAAGATTACGAAAAATCGAAAAGGCAGATAATGCTTGGCGTTTATTTCGAGGACGAAATAATAGGCTATTGTATAATAGCAAGAGTTTCCGAAAACGAAAAGCAGTCCCACCGCGCAACCCTTTCTATTGCCATAACCGAAGAATTCAGGGGCGCAGGGCTTGGTGCGGCTTTAATGAAACTGTCCTTTGACTTTGCGGGCAAAGTAGCCTACGAGCAGTTTGAAACCACCGTTTTGGAGGCTAATACACCGGCATTTATTCTGTGTACCGAATACGGTTTTAAAGCAATGTGCCGTTTCCCCCGCGCGTTTAAAAGTTCGAAAGGCGCGTATCAGGACAGCATACTTATGATTAAATATTTAAACAACTATGAAGTTTGACGATGAATGCAGGGACTGCCTTTACAACAGTCAATTAAGCAAGGTTGCCAAAGCGAAAGACGGTGACAAGTTTGAATTATTCAAACGGGGCGTAAGGGCGCTTTGCGACAATCCGCCCGGGAACTATTGCGCGCCCTTGTTGGCGCGCGATATTAATTTATTGCACGTTAAAATTTTCGGCGAAATAATCGACTATTCCGCAGAAAAATCACTGTTCAATCAAAAACTATTGGCTTTGGAAGAACGGCTTTACAGTCTTATAACCGCAGCTGCCGACCCGTTGACGGAAGCGTTGAAATACGCTATAACGGCAAACTACATCGAC
The DNA here is from genome assembly GCA_910578655.1 of uncultured Christensenella sp. Lineage (GTDB taxonomy): Bacteria > Bacillota > Clostridia > Christensenellales > Borkfalkiaceae > Coproplasma. The sequence continues at coordinate 6,031 of CAJTQE010000066.1, read as the reverse complement.
TTTGCACGCCTCAGCGACTTAAATGAGGGAAGTATCGAAACGGTAATCGCGGCGGCGCGTAAGGCAAGCGTTGACGGGGCGGTTTTGTCAAGCTTTAAGCGCAGGCTTGCGTCTGCAAAAACGCTGTGCGTACTTCACGACAACTGCGGAGAAATAGTCCTTGACAAAATTTTAATACGTGTCATTCTTGCAAACTACGGACTGAAAGTAATTTCTGTTGTGCGCGGAAAGCCGATAATCAACGACGTTACCGCGACTGACGCAAAGGAAACGGGGCTTGACAAAATAGCTGAGATAGTTGAAAACGGCAGTGACGTTCCCGGAACATATTTAAAGGAAGTTTCCGTGCAAACGATTGACGTGCTTCGCAATGCCGACGTTATTCTTTCAAAGGGGCTTGGCAACCTTGAAACGCTTTACGGCGAGGGCTACGGCGCGTTTTATGCGTTTAACTGCAAGTGCGCCCACATTGCGCGGCAATTCGGTGTGCCGCTGTGGTCTGCCTGCTTTATTGAAGAAGAAAGCTGAAAAGCCGTACGCAGACGCCTTATGCGAAGTATAAACAAACTTTTAAAGCCGTTCGGTTTCGGAGAACCGATAGGCAAAATATCCGATGAAGAGATAAAGAGGGTATAATTTTGGCAGTTTCTAAATGGGAGATTATGCGGCTTGCGCAAAAATACGACGGCGAATTTTCGCTTGCGGATTTTTCCGAAGAGGAGCTTGAAGAACTTTTGCAGCCTGTCGGGGAAGCGATGACCGTTGAACAGATTAGGCGGCGCTATTTCGAGTTTTACGACGATATTAAAGACCGAACCCTTGAAAAACATAAATGGTCGGATTAGTATTGCGTAATATGAAATGAGATAAAACAAAAAATTTTATCAAATAATAAAAGCGCCGAACGCGTTCGGCGCTTTTAAATCAGTAACCGCCGACGCGGCACGCGTCGGCGGTTATTTACATTACTACTATATTTTTGCTTTCAAATAAATCCTTGTATTCTTTGGGGAAATGGTCGTCGGTGATAAGCACGTCGATGTCCTCTATTCTTGCAAAGGTATAGGGGTTTATCTTTCCTATCTTAGAGCTGTCAAGCATCATATAAACGTTGCGCGCCTTAGTGAAAACGTTTTTAAGCAATTCGCTTTCAATTTGGCTGTTGCAGGAAAAACCCTGTTCGGGCGTAAACGCCGTTGCCGAAACTATGGCAATTTCAAAGTTGGTTCTGTCAAAATATTCTTTTGCGGCAGGTGAGGCGGTAGAGAGATTATCTCGCATAAGCTGTCCGCCGACTACCGTTATATTTATATTCTTTTTCTGCGCAAGCTCCATTGCAACCGCAATGCCGTTGGTAAAGATGTTGCACTTCAAGTCGGACATTTCCTTTGAAAGATACATTGCGGTAGTACCGCCGTCGAGGAATATGCTCGAATTTGCGTCTATAAGTCCTGCGGCTTTCTGTGCGATAACTATTTTTGCGTCGGTGTTGATAGTTGTTTTTTTGGTGTATTCCTCACCGGAAACTTTCTGCACTTCCTTGACGGACATCGCGCCGCCGCGAATACGAATTATGCGTCCGTCCTCTTCAAGTTTAAAAAGGTCGCGCCTCAAAGTCATTTGCGAAACGTTGGGGAAAACCTCTTCAAGCTGTTCAAGCGTCATTTTGCCGCGCTTGTCTAAAATTTCTGCAATTTCTTCGATTCTTTCTCTTTTCATTGATTACTCCGTGTGAAATTTTAACATAATTTTATTCTGCATACCTATGGTAACATAAAATCAGGCTTAAAGTCAAGGATACGGCAACGGTTTTAACATAATTTTTTTAATATTTGTTAATTTCTTACACAATACCAATCTATGGGGTCGCACCGTAAAATTTAAGCCGATTTCCCTCCGTAATTGCTTGCAAATAAGTACTCTAAACCATATAATAATAATGTGTTCTTTAAAAGGTTAAGGCTTGATATTGCCGCGGCAAAGAAAAACGACCCGTCGGCAAGAAATAAATTCGAAGTCTGGCTTACTTATTCCGGCGTTCATGCGCTCAGTTGGCATAGGTTTGCAAACAGACTTTATAAAATGCACTTAAAGTTGCTTGCACGCATAACTTCGCAGATGTGCAGGTTTTTTACGGGTATCGAAATTCACCCTGCGGCAAAGATAGCGGCGGGCGTATTTATCGATCACGGTCACGGCGTTGTCATAGGCGAAACAGCGGAAATCGGTACGGGGACGGTTCTTTATCAGGGCGTAACTCTCGGCGGAACGGGCAAAGATACCGGCAAGCGCCACCCCACGATAGGAGAAAACTGCATAATATCGGCAGGTGCGAAAGTGCTTGGCGCGATAACCGTCGGCGACGGTGCGAAGATAGGCGCTGGAGCAGTAGTTTTAAAAGATGTACCGGCAAATGCAACCGCTGTCGGCGTTCCTGCAAGGATAGTCAGAATCGACGGACGGCGACCCGACGCAAACGCTGAACGGCGCGACCCGTATCTCGTCGAGATTTGCGCGCTGAGAGAGCGTGCGTTTGCTTTGGAAGAAAGAATTAAGCGATTGGAGGAAGAAGATGAGAATTTATAATTCGCTCACGCGCACAAAAGAAAAATTTATTCCCCTTGAAAAGGGTAAAGTTAAAATGTATGCGTGCGGTATAACCGTTTCCGGCGAGGCGCATATAGGTCACGGCTATCAGGCGGTGATATACGATATTATGCGCAAATTTCTTGAAAAACAGGGTTATAAGGTAACATATGCACGCAACTATACCGACGTTGACGACAAAATTATCGCCAAATCAAAAGAGACGGGCATTCCTGCGGACAAGTATGCCGCAGATATGATTGAAAAAACAGATAAACTTATGGCTGAATTCGACGTTGACGAACCCACGCTGCAGCTCAAAGCAACCGAAAATATCGGCAACATAATCGATTTCATTCAAAAGCTTATCGACGGCGGACACGCTTATGCCGCGGCTAACGGCGACGTGTATTTCGATGTGAGCAGTTTTCCCAATTACGGTTGCCTTTCCCACCGTTCGGTTGAAGATCTGCTGGACGGCGTGCGCATCGAAAACAGCGGTTTCAAGCGCAGTCCTGCCGACTTTGCGCTTTGGAAAGCCGCCAAAGAGGGCGAAATTTGCTGGGACAGCGTCTGGGGCAAAGGGCGTCCCGGCTGGCATATCGAATGTTCGGCAATGAACCGCGCCGCGTTCGGCGACAGCATAGATATTCACGGCGGCGGCAAGGATTTGATTTTTCCCCACCACGAAAACGAAATTGCCCAGTCCGAAAGTCTGACCGGCAAGCAGTTTGCAAAATACTGGACGCATAACGGGCTTATCAAGGTAAACGGACAGAAGATGTCAAAAAGCTTGGGCAACAGCTTACTGCTTGAAGATTTGCTTAAAAAGTACACTAACGAGGCGATTAAATTCGCGCTGTTGCAGACCAACTACCGTAACGATATAAATATTATCGACGGCATTTTCGAAGAGGCTGAAAAACACCTTGTCGGTTTCTATAAAATTATTGACGAAACGGAAATTAAGTTCGGCAAAGCCGAAGTAGAAAACGACGGGATAGGCAAGCGGTTCGACGAGGTAATGAGCGACGATTTCAATACCGCGCTTGCGATTTCGGATTTGTTTGCTTATTTTAAGGCAATTTCAAAAAAAATCGCGGATAACGATAAAACGGCGGCGGAGGACGTTGCGGCGATAAGAAAAAATTACGCGCTTTTGGGGCTTTTCAAAAAGGATGCAAAAAGCTATCTTTCGGAGGTGTCCGAAAAGAACCCCGAAGAAATTCCCGAAAACGTAAAGGAGCTTGCCGAAAAGCGCTGGCAGGCAAAGCTTGCAAAAAACTGGGCGGAAGCGGACGCTTTGCGCGCACAGATTGACGCCGCTGGCTATACCGTCAAGGACGGCAAAGACGGTTACAAAATTGAAAAACATACATCGTGAAATACTGCGTTGAGCTTACGTTTGCGTCGGGTCGTTTACGCAACGGTAAACTTCCCTCGTCAAGCCTCGCTCGCCTTGTCTTTCGCGCGTCTGTTTTCCAAAACATAGATTTATGAGGATATATTATGAAAATAACTTCAACTGAACTGAGAGAAAAATGGCTTTCGTTTTATAAGAGTAAAGGGCATACGGACATAGGCGCGGTGTCGCTTATCGGCGACGGGTCCACGGGCGTTATGTTCAACGTCGCGGGTATGCAGCCGCTTATGCCGTATCTTCTGGGCAAAGCTCATCCAAAGGGTAAAAGGCTTTGCAACATTCAGGGCTGCGTGCGCACGGTCGACATAGATTCGGTCGGCGACGCTTCGCATTTTACTTTTTTTGAAATGATGGGCAACTGGTCGCTCGGCGACTATTTCAAAAAGGAAAAGACTGCGTGGACTTTCGAACTTTTGACCAAAGTTTTCGGGCTTGACAAGGACAAGCTCTGCACTACGGTATTCGAGGGTAACGACGCCGCTCCGCGCGACGTGGAAACGGCAAAGCTTTTGGAGGGACTGGGAATAAAGAAGGAACATATTTTCTATCTGCCCAAAAGCGACAACTGGTGGGAACTTGAAGGAACGACCGGCACGCCCTGCGGCCCCGACAACGAATGGTTCTATCCGATTTCGGACAAGGAGCATCCCGTATTCCCCGACGACTACGTCGAGATAGGCAACGACGTCTATATGCAGTACAAGAAGACTGAAACCGGCTACGAACCCCTTGAAAACAAAAACGTTGACACGGGTTTCGGTTTTGACAGAATGCTGCTGTTTTTAAACGGACTTTCCGACGGATATATGACCGACATCTTTTTGCCTGTTATAAAAGAGCTTGAAACGTTAAGCGGCAAAAAATATTCCGACGGCGGCGAAGATACCAAGGCAATGCGTATAATCGCAGACCATACGCGCACCGCGCTTATGCTTATCGGCGATGAACAGGGTATTCTTCCGTCCAACACGGGCGCAGGCTACATTTTAAGGCGACTTATGCGCAGAAGCATAAGATATTGCCGTCATCTGGGCGTTGAAAGTTCGGCTATGCTTTCGGCGGCAAAGATATTCATCGGCATTT
>CAJTQE010000066.1:0-927 GCA_910578655.1 uncultured Christensenella sp. | reverse complement strand
GCTTGCCGAAAAGCAGAACTATATTTTAGAAGAGATAAAAAGAGAGGCGGACAAATTCGAGGCTACGCTTGCGCAGGGCATCAAAGAATTTGAAAAGTGCGTCCTGTCAATAGAAAGAAAGAACGCGTTTATGGCGCAATCTAATCCCGATTACGTCGGGGAAAGCGTTATAGGCGGAAAGCAGGCGTTCAGATTATACGATACTTACGGTTTCCCTCTGGAACTTACAGAAGAGCTTGCCGCAGAAAGCGGACTTACCGTGGATAAAGTCGGGTTCGAGCAAGCGTTTGCCGAACATAAGGAAAAAAGCAGGGTACTTGCCGCAGGTCAGTTCAAGGGCGGACTTGAAAGCCATTCGGTTATGGCTACGCGCTATCACACCGCAACTCACCTTTTGAATGCCGCGCTTAAAGTAGTGTGTTCGCCGGATATTCAGCAAAAGGGCAGTAACATAAACGAAGAGCGTCTGCGTTTCGACTTCAATTTTTCAAGAAAACTTACCGACGAGGAAGTCAAAGAGGTTGAAAGGCTTGTCAACGAGCAGATTGAGAAAAACGTTCCGGTAGTGATGAAAGAGATGTCTTTGGAAGACGCGCGTGAGCAGAACTTTGTCGGCGTATTCTCGGAAAAGTACGGCGAAAAGGTGAAAACCTATTCGGTAGGCGAATTTTCAAAGGAAATCTGCGGCGGACCCCACGTCGAAAGCACGGGAGAGTTGGGTACTTTTAAAATATCCAAACAGGAAAACGTATCGGCCGGTATCAAACGTATAAAGGCAATTTTAAAATAAATTAAAATATTTATAAAAAACTTATAAAAGGCAACACAAAACAGCTTGACAGAAATTTTATAAAATAATAAAATGAATTTACGCTTTGCGTGATAGTAGATAACGCTATCGGAATTAACATAGATTCCGTTTCATTT
>CAJTQE010000065.1:5915-10463 GCA_910578655.1 uncultured Christensenella sp. | reverse complement strand
ATACTCCCATCATCAGGAATAACACTGTTTTTAAAGCCACATACTACTGTTCCCGTTGCTTTCTCAATTATGCAATTCCCTGAACTGTAATAATTCGGATTTCCGCTTTCAACCGTTACGCGTGTTACACCGTTACATTGCCCAAAAGCATAACCAGTAATAAATGTTATGCTGCTTGGTATAGTGACACTCGTAATTTGACTGCATCCCCAAAATGCCCCGTTGCTCTTTCTTGCCTTAACCAGTGCAGTAACACTCTTGCCATTGTAAGTTGACGGTATTACTAAATCGCCAGAGATATTCTTATTCGCGGCGTCAACAGAATAAGTGCCGTCACTGCGCTCGGTAAAAACCATATCGCCAAGTATTATTAACTTATCACTATTTTGCTCGTTTTCAGCACATGCGACAAATGAAAAAATAGAAAGTGAACATAAAAATAATATAATTAATAAATTTTTAATTCTTTTCATTTAAAACCTCATTAAAGCAAAAATATTATACTATTTAAAGAAATCAATGTCAATTTAAATTTCTAATATTTACCAATTTGTCCGTACAAAATGTACGGACATTCATTTCATTTTGTGGCATATTTATTGAATTTCAGAAAGCATTTCGCCTGCGCCGTCCTGCTCAAACAATGCCCGCACGGTATCATGCGCCACGACGTGGAAACGTGTCCTCTGCCGTGCAGAACAAATAGCGAAGCAATCACCGTTTCCCGCATCGGAAATATATGCACGCTCGGTTTCGTTAAGCCCGCCAACGTTTTTATAAAGGTCAGTTAATATTTCAAGGTCAGCCGGTGCAAGCCCAAACACAAACGAGTACTGCGAGTTGTTTACAATTGCAGTTGTTTTTGCAATAACCGCTTCGTTACCGAAAATATCGCTCAGGTTCTGCGTTGCGAAGAATATACTACCTTCATACTTACGTATACGTTTATACCAAAGATAAACGAACTGCAACGCAACGGGATAATCCGGGTCAATGAAATTGTAGCCCTCGTCCAGAAGTATAAACGGATGAATCACTTCCCCGTCACTGTTCCGGTTCAGCTCACGGATATTTATAATCTGCATATCCAGATACCGCATAACGACAAGAATCTGCGCATTGGCAACCGTCTTATTCTTGGCTCCAAATAGCGATTGAAAATTGAATACAACAAATTTTGAGTTAACCTCAAGCGTGGATGCACCGTTCCAAAGAGACGAGTACATACCGCCGGCAGCAAATTTTTGTATGTAGGTATTTACACGTTCAAGATTAGTCTTGCGCATAGGCGACAAATCCGGCTTCTGCATCTCCTTTTTAATCGTTTCTTTCAGTGTATCGAACGTCGGATATCTTTCCGGCGGGAATTCCGTGCAGTCCGTGTTATGGCTAATCCCCACACTTTCATACATAATTTTAACCAGGTTATTCAATTCCTCAAAAGAATCCTGCGTAATACCTTTAAGCGTAATTTTGAAAAAATCTTCAAGGAATTGCAGGTGCGCATTAAAAACAACGTCAGGCTCTGCAATTTCGCCTTCGTCCGTAAGAACCGGGTAAATTTGCAGAGGATTGATACGTCCTTGCGTTGCGTTGCCGATATCAATAAATAATCCGTCTACGTTCTTTGCAAGCGTCTGATATTCGTTTTCGGGGTCTAATATAAAAATGCGGGAATTGCCGGAATAAATCATTTCTATTAACAGTTTTGAAAAGAACGATTTACCGCTGCCCGACTTTCCGAAAATAATACCGTTGCTGTTAATATGCTCCCTGTCACGCTTCCAGATATCGAGTATTACGGGATAATAATCCCAACCCAGTGTATATCCATCCACGTCTATTATAGAGGAAAACACAAAAGGAAAAACAGCAGCAAGCGAATCTGAATTGATACCGCGTTCAAACGCTTTTAATTTAGGGCGCCTTGCGACAGTGGACTTTGCAAAACCTTCAAACTGTCTTCCGAGCAAATAGCTTGTCCTATAACCGTTCATTGTCAGCTCTCTGCGCACTTCTTTCCGGAACGTTGAATTATCTAAAGCACCGTTATTCAGACCGGTTACGGTTAACGTACAATCAAAAAGCAATTCATTTTCGTTCTGTATTCGAGCTTGCAATCCGTTCATCGTCTGAATATGCGTTTCCTGGCTTCTCATTTCCGAAAGCTTCATAGTCTGTTTGGTTGCGACTTCCACTACTGCACGGTCAATGCGCTTAATTGCTTTGGCCTTATCTACAGGCTTTATTGTAAGCACTACTTTCGTGTTGTCTATATTGAAAATATTTGCTCCCCATGCATTGTTGACGTACAACGGAAATTCTTTCACTGCCAAGGTGAAAGCATAGACGTCATCCAGCGTGTAACCGGCAAGCCCGAACTTGACGACGTCCGGCTTTACGTATTCCGCAAGTTCGGAAACGTCACGCTCGTCAACGTCTCGCTCATCAAAATCATGAGTATAGCAATATTTAAAAAATACTGCAGCTTCTCTTGCATCGAGAAGCGATGAATCAAGCCCGGCATAATCGAGTCCGACTCTGCAAGCGTCAACCTGATTATATAATGCGTCTATGCTGTCTTCGAATAAAGCGATGTAATAACATGGCCGATATAGCTGACTGATATTATTTACGGTATCGACTTGCTCGAGTCTGCATTTTAATATGGCCGCCTTAATCTTTTCGTCATTTTCTTTTGCCGTCTGCAGTTTATCAAACAACCCGGCGGCAACCCTATCATACATTATAGGCCGGTCTATTTTAATCAGCTGTATAACGGATGACTGACTTGCGCCGTTGAGAACCCGGGCAAAGGCGGATATCTTTCTGTCCTGCTCGGCTTCGTCTAAAAGCCCGAAATCAATACTTCCGACCTCAATTAGCGCACCGTAGTAACCGTCATACTCAATAAGCCCGTCGTCGCGGATAGCTTTAAAAGGTATCAGCTCGTCGGTAGTCCCGCGCTTTGCATCCTTTTTATACGTTTTACGTGACGTGTAAAAACGGATTAAATAAGCTAATTCAAGATACGTTTTATCTTCGTCATCGCCTATGAACATAACGACGCATACTACCAGATAAGCGCCGAGCCATACGAACCTGTTCGGGAAATTCGAAGAAAAAATCAGTATAGCAATTAAAAGCATACAGCTTAATATCAATAAGTCCAGCATAGAAAGCCGTTTAAAAAGTACGGCTTTCACTTTGCTGTTTTTCGGAATAATTCTTTCCATTACGGTTACCTCTTACCTCGCTTATCACTATCGTTAAATGCGCTGGATTTGTGGTCGGCATTACCAGATTTAAGCCCGCCATCGTTAGGCCTTACGCTCGAACCCGAGCTCTTCTGCGGCGAAGCGACGGTTTTTGAATTATTTATATTGACTGGCGCAGATGCATTACCGCTACCGACATGCGGAACCGTTCCCGGCTGCGAAACAGAACGTCCGGAATATGCCGCCGAGCTGCTTCTTCCGTCGCTGCCCGCACCGCCGCTATGTACCGGTTTATCAAGCCCGCCCCTCATACCGGGCATTGAAATTCCCGAACTCTTATTTGCTTCAGCGGACTTATCTGCATTTGCGTTATTGTTCTGCTTGTTACCCATTCTGCCCATAAACCTTACAAAAGCACCGCCGTGGCTGTTTACGTAGTTTTCTCCGCCCATGCGTTCTCCGATGGCGTTACCGCCTCTGAACGCCATAGGTATCAGACCTGTCCGCTGTCTGCCGTAACGGTTCGTTCCACCGAATATCATTCTTCCGCCGCCCATAGCTAACCGTCCGGCGCCGAGCATTCCGGCAGCGCCGAGCCGTACTCCGCTTGTAATCATTGCAAAAGACTGCATCGCTTCTCTGCTTTCGTCTGCCGACGTGCCGAGAATACGAGCTACAAGAACCTGACTGCCGTTGATGCACATTGCTCCGCCCAGAAGCAACAGCATCTTAAATATCGTTACTGCAGTATCGTTAAGTATGCCGTTGTCTATAAAATAAGTTAAATCAAAGGCGGGACCCATAATGAATGCGCTTATCATATAAAATACGTTTAATGCAATGACGGCACCGAAAGCTACCAATACCTTTGACATAAACGTTTCTCGCCAAGCCCTGAACCTTGCACCATCATCAAGCGGTATAGTTCCGCATACAAGCGGCATACACACTATCAGAACAATAATATCGTAAATTCGCTTTACAAGCCCTACAGACAGCATAAACATCGAAATAAAGACAATTATCGCCACCAAATACGCAGTAAAGAGATTAAACGACTCCAGCCTTACCATAGGTTGCCTGGTATAGCTCTTATCTGACTGTTCAAACAATTTTATCCAATCTTTTTCGTGGACTCCGAATACCATGTCCGGACTAAGAGACCAATCCAAACATGCTGCGCCGTGAACTTCACTATAATAATGCCCGTTCGAGTTCTTCCTGCAGCTATCAGTATGACTGCACCAGCCCGATTCAATAATTAAATTACCTTCTGCATCGGTCTTATACGGATGATACTGTTCCTGCACTTGAACCCATATTTCTATCG
>CAJTQE010000065.1:0-5891 GCA_910578655.1 uncultured Christensenella sp. | reverse complement strand
TCAAGTATTAAGTTACCGTTTGAATCTCTTTCCCAAGCCAATCCGTCTGGGCTGCTTGCGTCGGTTTCCTGCACGCGGTTTCCGTATTCGTCAAGATAATCGGTATACCGAATTTCCCATTTATCTTCGTCAATTACGTACGATTGCTCTACCGACAGATTAAACAGATTCTGCGACAACGTCATATTATCCGCCGGCGCAATAACACTGTTTACCATGTTCAGAAGCATTCCGGCAAATGAAATAAACATAAAGACAAAGAATATACATAGCACGGAAGATAACACGGCATAAAAGCCCAGTTTTACTACTGTAGCATTAGACGTCTGTTCCCCGCCCGCTTTGAATTTTACCGTGTTTTTTACTATTCTTACCGCCATACAAGCACCGGCAATTACAATAGCAACCAAGCAGAGGCCTAAAATAACCTTTGTCGATACTGCACTTTCAGCGAATACTTCCAAAAGCGTACGTTGCCCGTCCGCTGTTTGTGTTCCTGTAAGGATATTAAATATAGCACCCAACGTGTCTATTAAATCATAAATCCAAAACAATATTCTGGCGAGAAATTTTTCAAATAAAATTCCCATAGCTTTAAACTACATTTGCAAGTAATGACATATACTCTTGCGCATCATTATCAAACCAAGCCTGGAATGCAGCCACAATGACCGGTACAAGCGCAGTGATTAAGAACATAAGTATAATTCCGATAAAAACACCGATAGCCGAGTTCTTTGCTTGCTTAATCTTCTGTTCGTCACCGGATGCAGATGCAAGCCACCACTTCACGCCTATTACAATTGCTAATACGGTACCTGCTGCGGCCACTACGCCGATAAGCGGGCCCCACCATTGATTAAGGAAGGATTCCAGGATTTTACCGACGTTATCAAAGTTGCCGGCAAGAAGGTTAGAAATAAATGTTGTGTTGTTCATAATAAAACTCCTTTTATTAAATTATTTTTTATATATACTCGGCATAAAGCCGTTGCTTTTAGAAGATTTTCCTTCTGAACCTCATTACGATTACGGTTACTATTGCTGCCACTGCGAGTACGCTAAGTACTACTATCAAAATGATTGAAATATCATTTAGATAATGAAGCTTAAATACGTATTCGGTAACGTTTCCGAGCTCGTCCTCGCATACAAGACGATAGTCACCAGTCTGTGTCAGTTCGACCGAATTAACAAGATTAAACGACGTCTTTACTCCATCACGGTAAAGCGTATACTTCACACCCTTTTTATTAGGTTCTGAAATTATTACACTTGTTCTTGTGTTCTCAAAATGCACTTCAGGTTTTACGTTATCAACTTCAAGCTCAAGGAACCATACGGAATAACCGGTATCAAATCTCAGAGCGTACTGTCCGTTTTCGGTAAGCTTTAGCGTATCACCTTCGAACGGTGCCGGAATTACTTCACCGTTACGTTCAATGGTGACTTTAATACCAGGCGCAACAGGGAAAGCGTATTCTTGAGCTTTGGCGGGAAGAATACTCCAGCGGTAAGTTTTCTCGTTTCCATATGCATCAACGACTATAAGGCTGTATTCACCTACTGCCGCAATTTCTCCACGCAGATAAGGCGTCTCCGCACCGTTAATATAAAGCGTGGCCGTAACCGTTTCGTTAAACTTAAACGAAACAGAACCCGTAATAATGCATCCGTCTACAAGGGTAACGCTCGGCGAAACGTCTACGTGTTTATCGATGTTAAACGACGCATTTACCGTGTTCCCGACAAGGTCACGGGCAGTTATGAGGTAACTACCTTCTGCGGTAAATTCCGAGCCGGAAACAGCGGTAATTTTATCTCCGCTGTTATAACGGTAAAAAGCTTCCGTATAATCGTTAAATTTTACTGTCACAACCTCTTTTGTTGCGCCTCCGACAATAACCCCGTCAAGTACAATTTCAGGCGCAGTCTTATCGATTACAAGCGTCAGCTTGCGCACGTTTCCGTAAATATCTTCCGCATATACCTCAAACAAACCTTCCTCGGTTATTCTGCTGTTGACGTTAACGTTCGTTCCGTCCGAGCCAAGAATAACAAACTTCTTCAGTTCCTCATCAGCCGTTACAGACAGCCAACTTCTGGAAATAAAGTTTCCATCGGCATCTGTAACATACGTTCCGTTTACGGTAAGCGCAACGCTTGTATCGATATAAACTAATAATTCAGTAACGTTTCCAAGGAAATCCGAAACAGTAAATACGTATTTGCCCTGCTCTTCCAACCACATACCAGGATAAGCGGTTAATCCGGAATTGTTATAGCCGTACACTATGTTAGAATCTGTTTCCGCACAAGCGACCTTGAAACGTTCACCTGTTGTAGAACCGTTTTCAAGCTCGATGCCACTCTCGGTAAGCACCTGCACCAACGGTGCGGTCTTATCGATTACGAGCGCAAGCTTTAACGTATTATTTGCGGTGTCGGTTATAGTAACAGAATATTTGCCTTCGGCGGTTATTCTTTTCGTGGTATCGATTAAGTTACCGTTTTCATCTTCTATAATGAAAGCCGCGACCTCTTCCAGCGGTGTTACCTGTAGCCAAGACCTGGAATAGTATTTACCGTTTTTAAATGTGTACGCCCCTTCTACTGCATATAAAACGTCGTAATTTACTAATACTGACAGTTCCGAAATGTTTCCGATGCGGTCTGTAATTCTAAACGTATAAAGCCCTTCATCTGATATTAAAGTACCTTCATATAGCACATATTTTTCCGTTCCAACCGAATACTCGATAACTGCATCCAGTTCATTACAAGTAACTTTAAATGCTTCATTTACTGCGCCGCCGTTCAATTCTTTACCGCTTTCGGTAATGACTTTAACGGTAGGCGCGGTCTTATCGATTACGAGCGCAAGCTTTAACGTGTTGCCTGCGACGTCGGTTATGGTAACGGTATAACTGCCTTCAGCAGTTATTCTTTTCGTGGTATCGATTAAGCTTCCGTCTTCGTATTCGATAGTGAACGCCGAAATTTCTTCCGAAGGCGTTATAAGCAGCCAAGCTCTACTGTAATAGACGTCGTTAAATATCGTGAAGCTTCCGTCTATCTTGTACTGCACTTCTTTATCTATTACAATTTTCCCTGTTCCAGCATTGCCAAGCTTATCTGTAACGGTATAATTATATTGGCCAGGCTCAGACAACAATTCACTGTCATAAGCGGTATTCGATGAACCGTTATAGCTATAAACAAGCGTTGCGCCCTCTTCTTCACATATAAGCCTGAAAGCTTCGTTCGTTACTTCTTTTCCATTCAATTCCTTACCGCTTTCCGTAATTACCTTAACTGTAGGTGCAGTCTTATCGATGACTATCGGTATTTCTACTTCGTTTCCCGCAACGTCTACGATAACCGCTTTATAAATTCCCTCGTCCGATATTCTTTTCGTGGTATCGATTAAAATCCCGTCTTCGGTTTCAATGCGGAACTGCGAAACAGTTTCTGTAGGGACTACTAAAAGCCACGTTCTTGAACAATACTCATCGTCCAGCAAGATATACGTTCCGTCTATGCGGTACGTCACTTCCCGGTCTATTGTTACGGTAACGACTGCCACGTTCCCGACTCTGTCGGTAAGCCTGAACGTATATGTTCCCGGCGTATTTATGATTGCACCATCATAAACCGAATAGCCGTCTTTGCCGATTGCGAATGTTATTGCGATATTCTCTTCTTCGCAAACCACTCTAAAAGCCTTCGGCGTACGCGCTCCGTCTGCAAGCGCAGCACCGTCTTCCGTAAGAATTACGGGAACGGGCGGAAGCTTGTCTACTATCAATGTAAGCGACATTGAATTGCCATACATATCTTTTGCCTTTATAAGATACGTTCCGTCTGTATCGAGCTTCTGGCCGTTAACTACCGTAAGCCCGTTCGACGCTTCGATTATTAGCTCCGAATACGGCTCCGTAACGGTAAACGTAAAGTTATTACGCGTTATATAGCTCCCGTCATCCAGAAGCGTAAACGCTCCGCCGAGCGTGTAGCTTACGACGTTATCCAGCGTCACGTTAAACGATAATTCGTTACGAGCATTGTCGTAAACCGTAAACACGTACGTACCGGCGGAAGTGATTACGGATTCCTTCGAATACTGCAATTCCGAAATGGCGCCTTGCTTTTTGTAATAGGTCTTGTAGCCGCTTTCCTGCCAGGTTATGAAAAAGTTCTGAGTAGTTACGGTTTCAGGGACAATCTCTTCACCGCTTTCCGTAAATATCTGAACTGCAGGCGGAATACCGTCTATTTCAAACGTGTATTCTGTAAAAAGGTTTCTGTCGTCCGTCTTATAAAGCAATACCTTATAAATCGCCGTAGTTTCCTTTCCCGCCGTTATTCCGATTGTGGTTGTTGATATACTCGGCGAAGTCTCGTAAAGCTCTGTAACAATCCATTCGCCGTCTTGCAACGTATATAATTCACAAGTAGCATCATTATCGTAGATTACGCTCACGTCGTTTTTGGTCAACCCGCCGTCTTTTACGCCGCGTAAGGTTGCCGACGGTAACCCTTTCATATAGAACACCGGATTTGTACGTACAGTTCGTCCGTACAAATCGGAAAACTCAAACACGTACTTTCCGCCGACGTTCATTTTGTAGACAAGGTTCTGAGCATTTACGGGCGTATCGAACGTGTCCGTATAAAGCCGCTCTTCCGTTCCCTCAAAATGAATTTTATAGAATTTTATATCCGTGATCTCATTAAAGCTGTCGTTTACCTGTATAGTAAACGTGCATGCAGTCTCGCTCATTAAAGAACTGTATCGCAGCGATGGATCCTCACCGGCAATATATACCGTAAATTCCAATGCGTTACGTGAACGGTCATAGGCTGTTATCGTATATGCGCCGTAATAGCCGTTCTCGTAATTAAGTACGGGAAGCTCGTCTCCCCATACGTACTGCACACCGGCGTTGCGACCTTCTATTGATACCATTACATAATCGTCGATATTGTCTGTGAGCGAGCTTATATCGAATTCGATATAACGCATCGTTTCCGTATTTTCATCTATGTACGTCTGATTAAAATTTATAAGCTCTTTATTATGGTTGCCATAGGTAACGCTTGCATAAAGCTCGGGTTGCTGCACGTCAACGAAAATCAGGTATTTTTCTACGTTGCCGCAAACGTCGTGTTCGGTTATAAGATACCAACCCTGCTCGCCGGCGGCGTTCAGTGCAGTAGATATCTTATCGCCGTAGCTTAGAGACTTTTCCGCCCCTATACGCAATGATATGCCGTCCGAAATAAATTGTATCGTCGCCGTGGACTTATTGCCGTCTACAATCATTTGCGGCGTTATAAGGCTATACGAAGGCGATGCAAGCATATAACGGTAATCCGAATATGCGGACAGTAATCCGGGAAGCTCGGTAAGCTGGCGTGTCAGCGCATCTGCACGCGTCACGCCGCTTGCGTCCGTCGGGTTATTAAGTACTGCACCGTTCTTACTCATTACCTTACGGTCACCGATATTCTTACGCGCATACTTGTCTATGACTTCATCAAGCTCGGCTCTGTCCGTGTATATTTGTCTTGTGTTCTCATTCGTAGGGTTGACGTAGTTCCAGGACTTCCCGCCATCAAGCTCTATTACACGGCATTCCCATTCTTTATTAACGGCAAAATTCAGTGCCGCAGAGTAATCTGCAAACGTATACGCACCGAAGCAGCTTGTATAATTCTTTTGCGACAATGTTACAACGTAATAAGAAGGCACAAAGAAAGAATTATAAATGCCTTCGGAATTCCCGAACGTCTCACGGTATACGTGATTGACGTTAACCCAATTCGAGGTATTACCGAGCTCGTCTATTACTCTAATAGACCAAACGCCGTTATATGCTGCGTTTCCA
>CAJTQE010000064.1:7024-10828 GCA_910578655.1 uncultured Christensenella sp. | reverse complement strand
CCATAGCAGGAAAGCCCACAGAACGCGATTTACCGCCTTTTCCTTTGACGATGCGAATGCTATTGTTGGTGAAGTCCAAGTCGCCGTAACGCAAGTTCAAAAGCTCGGAAGTCCTAATGCCTGTTTGTATTAAGAGAAATACCCAAGCGCGGTTGCGGACTGCAGTTGCTTGCGCAGAGTAGCGGGGAATCTTGCCGCCAAGCACAGTGTTTATTTCGTTATTTGAAAGTAGGTCATATTCAACCTTTTCTTTGCCCGGCTTATCGTGGGCGAGAATGGGCTGTTCAGTATAAAACTTGTGCTCGATTGCCCACACAAAGAATGCGTGCAGAATTGTAAGATAATCCCGCTCCGTATTACTCGATACGTTGCGGGACTTGACTGCTTTTTTATATTCGAGAACCATAAGTGAAGTTACGTCTTCGCGCTGTTCGTCGTTTGCTTTTAAGCATGCACCAAAGTCGGTGAGCACTATGCGATACTTTTCGTAAGTATCTTTGCTTTTGGAAACGGTTTCAGACGTTTTAAGGAATGTCTGCATAACCTTATTAAATTTTTCGTAAGATGTCATATATCAAATTCCCCTAATAATTCTTTAATCACGTTTTTAATGTCTGACATATAAACGCCAGCGTCGCGTTCAGGTTCGCGCCCAAAGCACATTGACGCGCTGTCGAGCTTGTCGTATAATTGTTCAGCGAAATCTGCCTTAGCCTTTTTAATGTCGCCGAACCCCATATCGACAGCCCGTTTTGCGCTCGCGTATTCGGCGCATTTACAGCAACGATTATCGCAATTTCCGTTGCACTGACAGTCGTCAACATTGCGCAAGATTTTTGTCAGCTTTTCGGTATCGATTCGTTTGTCGGTTGCGGTCTTGTTTTCGTTCATAACAATTTCAAATTTATCTTCGCCGGGAATAAGCGCGCAACCACCCCAAGTACCGTGAATTTGACCCGCATCGTCGATATGTTCGACAGTACCAACCTTGCCGCTATATTGCGGTTCGCATTTCATGCTGTAAATTCTTAACGTGTAACCGATTTCAACTTTCATTATTTCACCGCCTTTGCGTAAGTAAAAATTTTGTAAGGGAAAGAGAGGTCTTTATCTTTGTAAACCTTGTTTATATTTATGATAATAAATTCGTGGTCTTCATACCCCTTGACGTTAGTGCATATATCGACAAAGATTTCAAATTTGCCGTTCTTGATAGGAAAAACTTCCGTATGAGCGGTACAGCCTTTTGCTATATCACAAAGGTTAATGCGGCGCATTTCTTTATCTTTGGCGCAGTTAATATAACCTTGATACTTTAAAGCCCTTTTAAGCATTTTTTCTTCAATGTGCCTGTTATTCTTTATGATTTGGGTTAATTCTATAATGTTCAACTTTATTCCTCCGAATTCTTCCTAATTATTGAGTTTAAACCGACAAAGAAAGCAAGAGTTTTTTCAAAGTTTCTTTATCGTTTGCGAATAGTTCAGATACTCGCTTGTTGTAATGTTCTGCGTAGTAGTTGTATTGCTCAACCGTAAGGCGATAACTTCCGCGCTCATCACTGACAAGCACAAAGTCGTACTTTACTTCGTCAAGCAGATTCTCCGACTGTTTAATCGACGGCTTTTTAACAATCCCGAACGCGCCGTAAGCGTGTGCCGCGTATTCTAAAAATTCGCGCACAGTCATATCTTTGCCTTTAAACCAGATACTATGTTTAAATTTTTTATCCAAACTATTCATTGTATTCTCCATAATAGCAAATTTTGATTAAAAGTTCAAGCTGATTTTACACTTAGCTATACAAATCTAACTTCGACTGCATAAAATCTATAAAGTCGGCACACGATATTGTAGCTTTGCTGCTTGTGTTTAAATGGTTCTCATAGTAGTCAATTAAGACTGCATTGAAGTTGGTTGTTGTTATTTGGCAGTATGCCTTTAAAGTGTACCAGTAAGCGCGAATTTTGTTCTTGGCTAACTCAAATATGAACGCCATTAGGGAGGTCCTAATAAGTTGGTCTATTTTTTCGCAAATCTGTTCACAGTCTATGCAAGGAACAACCTTAGCCATAATTTTCTCCTTAAAATATTAAATTTTATAGGTTTAATTATACGATAAAAGCTATTTTACAGCCCCATCACTAACCTTGCGATGGGGCTGTTCTTAGTTTAATTAAGCATAAGCACGGCGGGTTTTGCATCGCCGATTAAATACCCTGACTTATCCTGCATTACCGTTTCGTAAGCCTGTTCGCCTTGGAATTCGTCGATAACTTTCTTTTCCTCGTCGTCCATTTCGTGGTAATGTTTCTGACCGTAGGAGGGGGGGAGCCACTTAAAGTTACGCGCCGCGTAAATGTTCAGCGCATCTATAAGGCGGTGGCACTCTTTGTGGAATACGATATGGCAAGTACCTTTCTTATAGAATGTTACGCTGAAATATTTGCAGTGAATATTTTTTGTTTCCCAGTGGGTTTCCGCATCGTGCAAAACGTCGCTTAAATTAACTTCAGCCGTTCTGTTACCGTCAAGATAGTTTAAGGTTTTTTCGAGGTCGGACAGAGTAGAGTAGCAGTGGTGCGCGTCTATATAGGGGTTGTACTTTTCCACAAGCTGGTTGTACTTATTATAATCGTAGCGTTTTGCGAATGAGCCGTAGGCGGGAATAATAACTTTATAGTTTACTTTGTGAGCTTTGTTTGTTTTCCAGCCGTTATAGTAATGAATATTTTCGGTGCATTCAGGATAATAGGTGTGATCCGAAGTGAATGTTTTGAATAACTTCAAGATTTCGTCTTCAACACCCTCCCACAACTGAGCATTGATATTTACAATCAGCCACTCAATGTTAAAGCGGGAAAACTCAAAGTCGCCCATTTCATCAAGTTTATTGTAATAATCTGAGCGCATTTGAGTAGTCATTTTGTTTGTCAACTGCGGAATAGAAAGTAATTTGTGCCAGTATTTTCTGCGTACAATTCTCAGGTAGTCGTTGATAGCCTGCGAATCAATTTCGCGGTGTCCATAGGACGAATCGCCGATTTTTAATTCAATTATGGGGTGAGCATATTCGGAATCGCTTGCCAAAATCTTGCCAGCCATTCCGTTGTACTCGTCAAGAAGTTTTAACGTTGCCGCCGTTTCGATTTCGTAAGACCTTAAAAGCATTTCAATCTTGTCGTTCGGCGCAACTTCATATTCTTCGTGCTTTTCGTATTTCTGTTCAGTAGCTTTTTGCATACGTTCAAATATTTCCGAATGATTATCCGAGCAAGGAATATTTATATAGACCATAGCAACCAGAGTATCGGTTTTTCTTTCTGCATGTTTAAAGCCGTCTTTTATATATTCGATTTGTGCGCCGTATTTGCCGAGCTTTTGCATAAGCACTTTACGGCGGTTTGTGTAAGCGTTTCTAAGCGTTTCCGCGTTCAGCAAACAAACGATTTGACCGCCGCTCTGTTCCTGCATTTCTAACGCTTTTAAGAGGTGTTCGTCGCCGTTTGAGAATGGCGGGTTCATAATTATAAGGTCGTAGCGTTTTTGCGTTGTATAGGTTAAAAAATCGTCGTGTACAACGCGGAATTTTTTACCCATAAGAATATAACGCAAGTTGGCGTCAATTTCTATGCAGTCAATATCAAGGTGTAAATCCCTTGAATAGTGTTCACGCCCAACTTTTATATAGCCCTTGCTGTACGATTTAACGCATTCAACAATATCGCCTTTCCCGGCGGAAGGTTCTAATACGGTGTGAACGCCTTTCCAACAAATACGGGAAAGCATTCGTCCAACAAGAGC
>CAJTQE010000064.1:0-7006 GCA_910578655.1 uncultured Christensenella sp. | reverse complement strand
AAGAAATCTGAATTGTCGCCGAACGTCAACTCTTTAATCGGCACTTTTTGGCTGTTTGTGTTCACGGTTTTGTAATTAAAATAATCGTTGGCGATGCCTTTTTTTGCTGCCATAATAGTGTTATAATCACTGCCACAGCATCTCATTTTATCGCGGTCATAATGAACACGCCAGTAATCTTTTTCTCTGTACTTATCGTAATCCTTTTCAATATCGCCGATACATTCCCCATTAACATAAATAGAGAATTTGTTTTCAAGAATTTTCTTTGCGTACTTATAAAAGTAAGGTTCAAAACTTATTTTAATCTGTTCCATAATTTCCTCCCAGAAAATGATTTAGGCGGCTTTGTAAGCCGCCATAGTTTCAAGCAGTGCCAGCATTTCGCCGTTGCTCTGAATGCCGTATTTGTCTTTAATGTTCTGTAACTCGCCCCAGCTTTTAATTCCGAGCGCGCCACAAAGAGTGGAGAGTTCTTTTAATTCGTTACTGTTCATTGTTCGATTCCCCTGAAATTTGATTATTGATTTTAAATTGTTTCACGCTGTTGTATTTCACGGTTGCCCCCTATATATGTTTGAGTTTACGCATATCCGCGCGATTCTTTCTTTGCGTTAAACGGTAATATTTCGGCGGTGTTTGCAAACTTTAATACTGCATCAATTCCGCCCTCAAAACGCATAATTCCAAGTAATCGCCAGCGTTCGTTGTCCCAGTCTTTATAATCTTTGGGGTAGCCCGCACCAACGCAGCGGTTTTTAATTATTTCGACCGCCGTAGCTATTGCTTTTTCTTCTTCCGCAGTCAGTTCTATATTATCTGTCCGCGATCCGTTCTTATCGTAAGTGGTGGTTATCTTCATACCTGCAACCTTTATGATATTTCTTTATAGCCAAACCATTTATAACCGTCGGCTATTTGTTTTAACGCTTTGCGCCCAACAATGATAGGTTCGCCGCAGTCCGTAAAGTCTTGCCCATAGGCAAGTTCTTTATTTGCTATATCGACCTTTAAGTGTTCGGGCTGTTCAGTCCTTTTTTTGCTTGTCGCAAAGTGGAATAGGCAAGGCGTTTTTCTGTTCTGTCCGTCCATTAAGCCACCTCCTTGACCTGCGGATTGTATTCACCGCGAAGATAGCTTTCGGTTAATATGCTTGCGCTTAAATAATCGAACTTTGCGCCGTATTGTTTAAAATAGCTGTACCTAAAACCATTCTTTGTCTTTTTAACAAAGTAGCCGCCGTCAATTTCAATTTGAAATTCTTTCCCAGCGTGTTCCTTTTCAACCTGTTCTGCGATAAGGTAATTTTGGTAGTACTGTTTAATGAGTTTAATTCTTGCTTCTTCGCGCTGTTCTTTGGTGTAACGTTCCGTCATTGTTTCGTAGTCAAAGCCGTTCCAGATAATATCAAACAGCGGCTGCGTCTTGTCTTTGTTTAAAGTCAAGGCGTATAAGAATTTACGGTTCGCATGGTCGTTTGTACTGTGAAAATTGCCGCACGAAAAGTCGTAAATGATTTCGCCGATGAGTTCTTCAAGGTTGCCTGCTTTTACCAGTTCGGTTCCCCATTTGCTTTCATTTGTGCGGTAAGTGATAGGATAAATATTGCTTTCTGCTGCCGTGAATGTAACTTTGTCTTTTTTAATTGAAATATTTTTGATTTTGGTGTAACTCATTTACTTAACCCCTTTTAGAATTTTAATTATTTATAATTTCCTGTAATGCCTGCACGTTGTTGCGCGTGGTGTGTTGTCCGAGTTCTGCAACCCAGCACAAAAGCTGGTGAATTTGGGTGGAGGTGTAACGTTTACCGCAAGCGCGAGGGAATTCGCTATTAAAGAATTCTGTCATATTCTGATATTCAGAATCACGCCCGCTTTCAATATCGCGCTGTCTTTCCCAGAGTTCGTCCGCCTCGTAAGCCGCCCTGTATATGTGTTTTTGCTTTTTTCCTTCGTCCGTCAAATAATCGTCGTCAACAAAAATTGCGATTTCGCCAAATTCAATTTCGGGGAATATAGCTTTAAAATACTCAAGCAATTCGTCTGTTCCGCTCATATAGTTAGCCGAGCTTTCGAGAATATTTTCGACGAGTGAGCATAAATAATTATTTTCAAATCCCGAAAAGTTTTGTTTTAGATAGTTTAAAAAGCCTTGACTGTCAAAGCCTGTGATATTATTGTTCATAGGCTGTTCTCCGTTTAATGGTGTAATTCTGTTCTGCGCGGCGGGCGCGGCGGGGTTGATTTCGTTTACATAACTGTAGCAATTAAAATCAAGTTCTTGTAATACTTTGCTGTAGTCGGCGTTATCAAGATGAATAAAGCCGGGGCGCGCAGTATTATCTCCGCGCGGGTTATAATCTTCGGTTTCCGTCTTGTATGTTTCGTTGGTTGTGCATATAGTCAGATAATGACTTTCACCATGTAGCCCGACGGTTGAAAATTTTAAAATCATATTGCCTCCTATAAATCAATAATGCGTTTCTCTAATTCGTACTCATTTAATAAAAATGAGTAATCGTCGTCGCTTAAACTGTTTTTCTTTTTCCAGTAATCAACGGCGGTGTAGGCGGTTTCTTCTTTAAATGTTGTAAGCCCGTCCAACGCCGTATTGTATGCCTGTTCAGCAAGTCGCATGAAGTTCTTTAAGCTCGTTGCCTGTTCTATAAGTTCGCGCTTGTTCTTATTCCAAAACAACCTTGTAGCTTTATTTATGGCGCGCCCTTTAATGTAACCTTGATTTTCGGGTATGTTATAGTAAAATGTCAAGGTCGCGGGGCAACTGTCGTCCATTTTACAAAAGCTGCCAGATATTACTAAATCGCCGTGCTGTTCAACAAAACGGTCAATAAATTTTTCAAACAAATTCTTTTTGGTGTTAAGTTGTATTTCAACCTCGTTTTTCCAAAAAGTAATAGGGTAAACCGTAGTAGATGACCCGGACAGCCAAGTGCCTTTATACATATATTTGTTAATAATCTGTTCAGCTTTTAAAGCTGCCAAAAGTTCTTTTGTGTCAATCATAACTTGTTCTCCTGTTGTGATTCGTTACTTTTAAATCAATCGTAATTGCTTTTAACTTCGTCGATGGGATCGCCGTCGTAGTCAACCTTTAAAAGCCTTGCGGGTTTGCCTTCCTTGTCTATATCGTTATAGAGCTTGACGGCTTCGGCGTAGTCCTCGTAGGTATTGACGGTGGCGGGGGTACCCGTAAACTCATCTTCGATTTCGTGCACCTCGTATAAGTGCGGCGCGGCGGTGTAGGTAGGCAATCCGTCAACCACGGGCTTCATATCGTCGCCAGCAAACGCGCCCGTATTATCAAAAACATTGTATTCTTCAAAATCGTCTGCGCTATCAAACTTTAAACCGCCGTGGCTGTATTTTCGTGTTATATACATTTCTGCCTGTTCGGGCGATTCCGCATACACAACAACCGATTTTTTGTACGTTTCGGTAACGGTAACAACGTACTTATTCAAATTCGCCTTTTCGTCGTCGATTTCCGCAACCATACAAAACAGCGCGCTTCTTACTTCGTTCAAAAATGATTTTTCAGACTGTGCCGACGGCTGCCAGCTCAAGGTTTTCTTTTTGCCGTTATAGATATAAATAAAATCGCCGTTGCTGTATTTACCGTTCTTTATTGCGTAAAAGAATTCAACGCCGTGCCGTTCCAAATGCTCGCAAGCATCGTAAATTGCGTTCTGCGTTTCTGCGCTTAAAAACGCCGTGTTGTGGTCGGGATTGCCGTTATAGGTCAAAATAGGTCTGTTCATAGTTTCACCTCAGAAAAAGTATTTTTCCCCGTAAAGTCGATAGGGCATCTTTAGTTTTTTAATCTGTTCAAGGGTTTGCGATAGATAAGCATATATCGTCGCATAAAGCAAAGTAATTTATAACGCTGTAGCCGTCGCCTTTCGCGTATTCCCCGATAACTGCGCCGTTGTTACGCATGGTTATAGGTGCTAAGCCGTACCGCCCGCAAATGTCTTTAAAGTCTGCGTTTGTTCCTTTAATTTTGATTTGGTGGCGGTTGTAGTTATCTTTGCCCGTGTCGTACTCGTCAATTTTTTTAGCTCTAAATTCTTCTATGAGTTTTTGTAGCATACGATTCCTCCGTAAACCTGTTCTATGTTTTCGTTCGGGGCTTACGCAACCGACGGCGCGTAAATCACTTTGAATTGCTTTTTGTATTCCGTTTCGCCCTGTGCCGTGCTTTTTATTATGCTGTATGGCTGTTCAGCCTCAAGCTGTTCTTTTAATACTTTTAAATGCTCGTATTCGTCAGCGATATTTTTATAATTTTTTATATACCGCAAATGGTAATAAATACTTCCGTCAAATACTGCCAGCTTTCTATTTTCGACAACTTCGCGGCTTGCCTTGCGGAGAGCGCGCTTTATTTCGTCAGCACTTTTTAACGTGCTGTCCGTCAACATATCAAGAAAAATCTTTTTAACTTCAATACCATTGCGGTATATATGCACATTGCACGGAAAAAAATCAAATCTGTTCAGGTGTTCAAATTTTATGGTTGTTTTCATAACCGTTTAGCCTCGCTTATATTTTATTCAGCGGCTGTTCTCAGTTCGTAACGGAGAGCAACCGCGCCGCGTACTTGCTTATCGTAAATTTTTCCGCTGTTGTGGTCGTAGCGTTTTCCGTTGACAAAATCACAGCCGCGCAAATACGCCATTCCGCGCTGTTCAAAAAATAATTTCTGTTTAAAGAATGTGTCTTGATAGGGTGGCGTAGATTCTTCAATCTTTTTCCACTCGTCCATGGCTTGCTGTTCTTCGTTCGTCAATTCGCGCAAGCCGACTTGATAAACCGTTAAACTTTTTTCGTCAAAATCAATGAGCTTTGCGCTGTCAATATCAAGGCGACTTTCGCCGCCGTCGATTTTAAAAAATATCGTTGTAGAGTTCGCGCGGATAATTTTGCGCCAGTTTTTCAAACGTTCGGGCAAGTCCCCGCCGTAATTCGCGTTATAAACCATTTTTGCCTCAACCGTTCCGCTGTTGGCTATTCTTTTAAGTTCTGCAACCGTTTTCATTTTTCACCTCTTAAAGTTTTTTGGGCGGATCGTCAAGCCGTCCGCCCGGCGGCTGTTCAGAGTTTTAAACATATCGCTTTTCGTCCGCTCGTAAAATGTACCTATATAATTTTGTTCCTTGTTTTAAATACTTAATAGGCACCATACGCCCATTAAAATATTCAAGCCGCGAAGGGATAGTATTTTCAATTTTATTGAATTCTTCTTCAGTCCATACGGAAACATCCTCGCCCTTTAAAATCCAGTATTTTTTTGTTCCGCATTCGTTCAGGTGGCACGGTTCTTCGGCTGCCTCATACAGTTTTAAATATTCTTTTAATTCCTGTTCAGTCTTAAAAGCTGTTGTATCACCGCCCGTTATTGTGTATTTATAACCGCAAGGGGAGGTATCTTTGCCCCAATCACGAACAAATATAAAATTATAATCCTTTTCGGTATATTGTTTTAACTGTTCAGAGCGTTCATTTAATTCAAAGCAAGACACTTCAGCCCAAAAATATAAACCTTGATGCGCGCCTGCGCCCAGAGTTGAAAATGTCCAAAATAATTTTTTTGCTTTTCCGATATACCGCAATTTATTTTTATCTATTCGCGGAAAAGATCCGCCCGATATGCTGCCGCGCGGTATTTTGTTTTTATCAAGGAAAACATACGCGCTGCCCCGTTCACATAAGGCGGATGAGTCGTCGCCATAGGTTGCGCCGTCAAATATGGCGTTAGGGTAATATTCGCCAAATTCGTTTGTATAAACAACGTTATCCAGCATCTGCGGCTGTTCCGTTCTCGTCTGTTCTATGCGCTCGATTATTCCGTTGATTAGCTGCAAGTCGTCTTTGTTTATTGCATCTTTGCCCCAAGCATAACCGCCGTTATTTTCTCTTAATTCGTCAAGTGTGATTTTCAATTTATTGTTCCTCCGTCGGATTTTATTTTTTATATAGCGGCGGGCAATTTCTACCCGCCGCTGTTCAGTGTTTAAGCGGGAATTTTTCCGCAAACCTGTTTAAGCTGTTCAAGCGTAATTGATCCGTTACCTGCGGCGCGTTCAAACATGCTAACCGTTATAGCTTTTGCGCCGTTCGCCCTGCAATAGTTAAAGTAAAGTTGAATTGCATCGCGCTTTATTTCGTCGTCGCATATTTCCGCATATTCACGGTACGCGCTAAGCGTGCGCTGTTTTAAGTTGCTGTTCAGAATTATTTTTGCATCAAAGTTGCCCGACGTGCAAGTTAAACATTTGCCATCGCTGTGCCCGTATTCAGCTATTAAAACAATATCGCGGCGCGCCTCTGTTCTGTAGCCAGCCTCGCGGAAATCAAACTTTATTTTCAGCGTTAAAATATCGCTATTGTCAAGGCTTAACCCTTCGGGAATATTTACGCCCAGCTTTTCACAAAGCGCGGGGATGCTTTCTTGAATAAGCACGCCGCCGCGCTCAAAAAATTCAGCGGTGGAGGTAATGGGGTTCATAAAGCCGTAAGTCAGCGACGGTTTAAAGCCGTTCGGCAAATCTTTTGTAGCGGCAAGAATTTTTTCAACCTGCGCCATTTTATTTGCTATAGTCTTCTCTTTTTTCTGTTCCTGTTCAGCTTTTGCGGCGGCTGCCTGTTCGTCGATGGCGGCAAGTAAAGCGTTTATATGCTGTTCCGTCTGTTCGTCAGCATACGCGAAAACCATCTCAGCGGCTTCCGCCTTGCCGTCTGCTGTTAGTCCGTAATAGGTGGATAACCCGCCGTTAAATAAGCGGCGCACCCGGCGCGCGCCGTTCTCGTTATCGTTAAACATAAACGCGCCCGCATACCTGCTCCAAAGCCAGCCCTCAGAGCGAAAAGCCTTGAATAAACTGCCGTCCATGCGTTCTTCGGGCGTTGCTAAAATTTTGCCGTTTTCTGCTTTAATCGTTACAATGTTTTTCATAATTTTTTTACCTCGTTTTTTGATTTTT
>CAJTQE010000063.1 GCA_910578655.1 uncultured Christensenella sp. | reverse complement strand
TAATCCGAACTCTATACTTGTTACAAGTGAGTGGTTCGGATTTACTTTTTATTTCAAGATTTCATAGAAAACAGGGCTTGCACTTTTGCAAGCCCTGTTCTATTGCTATAAAAATTTAATTCGTTGAACCTTCTACCGCATTTGTCTTATCTTTTAAATCCGTTGCAAGATTCCACTCTTCAAAACCGGCAGTGTGCGGAAGCATTAAGTTCCATTCATCTAAGCAGTTGATTTTCATTCTGCAATCGTCGGATGAAAGTTTAAGGATATGTCCGCCTTTTGTTAAATCTTTGCTGATAAAATGTATGTGCCAACCCGGCATATTTATCCCGTTTACATAGTTTGGACAATATACTCCTACAACAAAGCCTTCTTCATCGTGATACTCAAACTCTCTTTGATCGCAAGCAACTTTATAAAGCGGTTCGTACGGCTCGCTTTGAACAAAACAAGACCGCACTCTGACATTAAATTTGCCCTCCACTTTTATCATGTAGAAGAAATTATGACTTTGTATGTATTGTTCCATTTTAGTTTTGAAATCTTCGATAGATACAAACTCCAAAGGATTTTCTTCCACTCTCTCATCAAATTTTGCTACCGTTGAGAACGGAAGCGAATCGCTGTCGTTCATTTCGCTTACCACGCCTGTTGCTCGTCCGTTATACGCTTTACCATTAATTATAATGGCTTCGCCGTCAAGACCGTCATAAGTGCCTATTCCCGTATCGCCGTAACGAAGCAGGTCTTTGACGGTACAGCTACCGTGATAGTCGCCCATCATAAGACTGTTGAGATTGCCGATTTGTAAAAGTTGATTATTTTGCATTTTAAATGCCTCCTAAATGATGTTTTCTGAGATGATGATGTTTTGAGATATAATGATTATTTTCGTCATAGACGGCGGCTAAAAGTTCACCGTGAGTCTCACCGA
This sequence comes from uncultured Christensenella sp., assembly GCA_910578655.1. Classification (GTDB taxonomy): domain Bacteria; phylum Bacillota; class Clostridia; order Christensenellales; family Borkfalkiaceae; genus Coproplasma. The sequence goes on along the minus strand of CAJTQE010000063.1, from coordinate 9,904 downwards.
AAATTTTACGGGGATTTTCAATTTTAACGCCTTGATTTGCTTTAAAGTAATGCGTCATAATTCCCCTTGTGAAGAACGGGGATAAAATATTGGTTATGAGTAGCACAAACGCAAGTATAGCAATCGAATGTGCCGCCACGTCAGCGCCCGAAAGCCCTTGAAACGTGTATGTCGCAAACATAGCAGGAATCGATAAAGCCACGCCCGCAAGCGACGAGCTACCGATTGAAGCATAGCCGGGACGCTTCAAAATAAACCTGTCTACCACATAAGGCAATATCATAGTAATTGCCCAAAAGATTAACGTAATTACAACGGCAGCCAATAACACCGTAGGCTGGAAAGCTTTTGCGAGATTAATAGTCGAGCCAAACTGAAATCCCAAGAACGGTAATATAATCGTGTTGCCGCCCTTGAATATTTCGCGCATTTTCGGATCGAGATTACCAAACAAAAATCCCAACAAAAACGGTATTAGTAATGCAAAGATTTGTAAAATTTTACCTATTGTTGCAGCGGACGTACTTCCTGCCGGCATCCCGAATGCGCTAATAAATATAAAAGGAAGTAACGGCATTGAAAGTATTAACATTATGGGAAACGTCGCTCTATCGCTATTATCTGCATAAGGTGCGGTAACGCCCATATACAATGCTGCATTCGCGCTTGTTACAACGCAAGTAAAAGTAATAGCGTCGATTCCCAAAAAGCCTTCGGGCCCACAAACTATCCAAACCACAGCCGAAATAATGTAAGCAGGCAAAAGCCTTGCTAAAACAACCCATATTCCTCTTTTAAAGACATCTACAAAATCGTGCGGTTTAATCATTGTCCCCGTACAGAATAACATCAGTCCTATCATTAACATTTGACCTGTAGAACCGAATAAATCTTTGACGGGATTACCGAGATATTGCCATAACGTCATACCTTCACCCGCTTTCCCTGTGCCAAGACCACAAGCAACCGTTATAGTACAAATAACGGCGCTTATCAATAGCGGCACAAACATTGTTCCGGCAGGGATTTTGTTTATAAAGTTCCAAATCCCTATGCCTTTGAACGGTTTTTTGCTTTTTTCTGCTTTCAAAATATGCCTCCTCGCAACCTAAAAACCCGTTGCTTTAATTGATTGTTTGTATTATAATAAAAAAGGAGGCAAAAAGTAATAGCCCACAAATACGAACTTACATTCAATATTTGGGCTATTGGCACAAAGTACTATTATGGATTACGAGGAATTACTGCAAATTGAAGAAAACTCATTTACCGTTGATGAACTATTAAAAGCGTATTATGCATTTTTTCAATTACCTATGGCGGTTATAGATCAGAATTACAATATTAAGGGACACTTCTTCCTTGATAGCGCAGACGATACTTATATGTCGAATATTCAACGCGGCAGTTGGTCTATGGAACTTATAAGTATTGCTAACCTATCTTTTAAAGACGGGGAAAGATATAGAATTTTAGAAACAATAAACAGTAAAGTACGGCGTTTGTTTTATCGTTTGACATTCCGCGATTCGGTTATAGGCTACCTTGTATTACTTGAAAATCAAAAGAATAAATTTGAAGATTTAGATTTGATACTTTTAGAGCATCTGTGTAAGAGCATAATCAAAATTTTACGGTTACAATCCAATGAAGGGCACGGCTTTTCGCAATTGAATTTTTGGAAAGCTCTTGTCAAACACACTTATGTGCGAAGAGATATCTTTCTTTCAAAAGCGTCCGAATATAAAATTCCGCTCACATATAATTACCGAGTTTTACTTCTATCTCTTGCAAAATACGATAATCATGAAGATAATCACTTGCAAGATTCGCTGAAAAACATTTTGCGAAATTTCTACTGCATTGTAAAAGATAACTATGTTATAGTGATACTTAATGAAGATTTGTCGGAATATACGGTATCAACATTGAACGACTTCTTATTTAAAAATCACATTTATGCAATATTAAGTTCGAAAATTATAGATTTGTATGAACTGGATGTAATAATAGGTAATCTGATAAAACTGTTTGATTACCTTGTAAAAGTAAAAGATGAATATTGTTTAAAATATGAAGAAGAAAATAAATTGCTTGTTCCGCTTTTTAATGCTCCTACAACCGACGTTATCTTAAACTATATCAACGAAACAATTCTTGAAATTTATATTTATGATAGAGATAACAACACGTCCTTGCTTGAAACACTATATCAGTATTTACTAAATAATAAAAGCTTAAATGAAACGAGCAGAATTCTATTTGTACATAAAAATACAGTAACTTATCGTCTGGAACGAGTTAAAGACTTGTTTAATATCGATTTCAATAACGTTGAAAATAACTTATCGTTTATGTATTCTGCCTCTATAATAAAATACTTGGATTCGATAAAATGCAAAGCTCTTTCCGAACTGAAAATTTTCAGTTAGGTATTGTCTATTATTGTAACCTTGCGGTAAGTGATGATTTACTATTTATAAATATAAAACAGCCGATAGAGCAATCAAACTCTATCGGCTGTTGCCGTTGTTCGGGTTTATAATGTTTTTTGCATCTTTCATCCACGCGAACTGCCGCACGCCGAAGGTTAAAATTTATATTTCCATTTGTGCTGTATAACCAAAATAAAAAAGTGTGTTGCATTTTATTTTCGGGCAATCAGCCCCGACACGTCCGCTTTTATTATCTGTTGTCGATTTTTTCGGGATACATATCGTGGTGCGTAAGCCTGTCCCAGGCTACCTGCTCCCACTTGGTCCCCTTTTTACCGTAGTTACAGTACGGGTCTATGGAAATTCCGCCGCGCGGCAAAAACTTGCCCCATACCTCTATGTATGCGGGGTCCATCAAATCAATGAGGTCGTTCATAATTATGTTAACGCAGTCTTCGTGAAAATCGCCGCGGTTTCTGAATCCGAATAGATACAGCTTTAAAGACTTGCTTTCAACCATCTTTTCTCGCGGTACGTACGAAATATAGACCGTGGCAAAATCGGGCTGGCCCGTAATGGGGCAAAGGCTTGTGAATTCGGGACAGTTGAACTTTACGAAATAGTCCCTTCCGGGATGTTTGTTTGCAAACGTTTCCAAAACGGACGGGTCGTAAGTCTGCGGATATTTAGTGTCGTTGTTTCCGAGCAGGGTAATACCTTCGTTCTGTTTTTCTCTTGGCATATTATTCTCCTTTCAGTGCAGGGTCGTCCATTCCGTTGGCTTTAAACGCCGCGGCGCGGTCGCGGCAAGTAGCGCATACGCCGCAAGGTTTTTCGCCGCCCGAATAACAGCTCCAGGTATATTTATACGGAACGCCGAGTTCAAGTCCCGTTTTTACAACCTGAGATTTGTTTGAGTTTACAAACGGAGCAAGAATTTTAAGCTGTCCGCCGCTGCCCGTATATATAGCTTCTCCCATAGCGGAATTAAACTTTTCGCTGCAATCGGGATAGGCGTTGCCGGCAGCATCGTCGCTGTGCGCACCGTAATAAATCACCTCGCATCCGTGCGACAGCGCGACGCTTGCCGCCGCCGAAAGAAACAGCCCGTTCCTGAAAGGGACGTAGGTTGAAACGGGTTTGCCGCCCGTTGCGGAAATTTGTTCGGCATAACTTTGCAAAGGTATATCGTTGGGCGAATCCGCCAAGAGCGAACAGTCCGAACCCTCGAATATTACCGAAAGGTCAAGCCGCTTTAAAGCAACGCCGTAAAAATCAGCAACTTTTTGCGCCGCGTCAAGTTCTTTACTGTGTGTCTGACCGTAGTAAACGGAAAGAGCGGCAACCTCCTCCGCGCCGTATTTTCGGACCGCCAGTCCGAGGCAAGTTGCGCTGTCCACGCCGCCGCTCAATAAAACGAGTGCCTTCATACCCTGTCCCCCAAAAGATTTTGCAGTGAAACGTCGTCTTTAAACGCGCCGAAATAAGTTTTTGTAACCGTTTTAGACGATACGTTTTTTATTCCGCGCGAAGTCATACAGCTGTGGCAACCTTCAATCCTGACGCCGACGTCGGGCGATAAAGCCGCAAGCGAAATTATCTCGGCAATATCACGCCCAAGCCGCTCCTGTAATTGCAGTCGTTTTGCCGCCATATCGCAGATACGCGCGATTTTGCTAAGCCCGAGAACTCTTCCGTGCGGAACGTACGCCACGTCGACTTTCATATCGTACATAAGCGCCATATGATGCTCGCAATAGCTGAACACGCTTATGTCCTTTATAACCACCGCGCCGCCCGAATTCGGGTCGGACGGAACTTCGAACGTTTTTCCGAACATTTCCGCAATTTCGCGGTTGGTGTATTTAATTCCCTCAAATGCTTCTTCGTACATTCTCGCAACGCGGGCAGGCGTTTCGCGCAGACCCTCCCTGTCGGGGTCTTCGCCTATTGCGACCAATAAACCGCGGATATGTTTTTCTATTTCTTTAATATCCATACTTTCTCCTATACCCCGCGCTTATCGGGTTCCCAGATGATTTTATGCAGCTGTAATTGAAGGCGTACGCCGTTAAGCTTACGCTCTTTCATAAACTCGGTTATGTCTACGGGTTTGATTTTTCCGAACACGGGGCTGAAATAAACGCGGCACCTGTCCGTAAGTTTGTACCCGTTTATAATCTCTTCCGCACGTACCAAATCGCAATTATCCCCGACCACAAACTTGACCGCGTCCCGCGGCGTAAGGTAAGAAAAATTTTCAATGAGCATAAATTTTTCCATACCGCTTGAAGGAAGTTTATAATCGGCTGTAACGGCAGGCCTGTGCGCAAGTGAAACGATATTTTTCAACGGCACGCTTCCGTTGGTTTCTATTTCTACTTCCGCGCCGGACGCCCCCAGAAGTTCTATAAGATTCGCAATATCCGCCTGCAAAAGCGGTTCGCCGCCCGTCAGGGTAACGTTTTTTATACCGGTTGATTTCACGTATGCAGCAAGTTCTTCCGCAGAAGCAAGCGCATATTTTACGTCGGCTGTATTTGCCCAGCGCGTATCGCAGTAGCCGCAATTGAGATTGCAGCCGCAAAACCGCAAAAACACGGCAAGCTCGCCGGCGCGCGGACCTTCTCCGTTTATGCTTACAAACTTTTCGGCAACTTTGAAAAGAGACATATCACTCACCGTACACCGCGCAGTTTTCGGGTGATTCGTAAACCGCCACGCTGAAAACAGGCAAACCCTTTTTGCTGAGGTCGGCGTATATGTACGCGGCAAAGTTTTCCGCAGTGGGTCTGAAATCCGTTTCAACCAATGAAAACCCCTCTTCTTTAAGCGCGGCAAGGGTCGACGGTTTAAGGGTGTTTTTTTCGCAAATCAGAGTATGGTCAAAGCTTTCCGCAAGCTCTTTTACCGTCTGTTTAAAATCGCCGAAGTCCAAAAACATACCGCGTTTTTCGCCGCTTTCCTGCAATTTACCGCCCGTTATTTTTACTTCCACAATCCAGTGATGACCGTGGATATTCGCGCACTTGCCGTTGTATCCGTGAAGAAAGTGAGCGCTGTCAAAACATGCCGAAGTTTTTAAATAATACATTTCTCTCCCATTGCGCAAAAAAGTACAGCCGCAACAAAACGACTGCACCCAAAAAGACTATTCCCATTCAGATGCCCTGGTTTTGTTTAACGACAGGATGGCGCAAACGAACTGTCCGTTTAATTGGTTATATAATACCATACCGCAGCGCGTATGTCAAGTCAACCGAAGTGCTTACGCGCCGCTTTTTTAATAATATCTGTAAATGAGCAAGCAGCCAAAGAAACCGAAAACATCAATTTCCGATTTCCAATTCGCCTATTTTGTTGGCTTTAAGCGTTTCGTTCCAAAGTCCGCCGTTTGCAAACTTAACGCAATAACGTTTAGCTCCGTCCGCTTCGCCGCCATACAGTCTAAGATACACGGTATAACTGCCGTCGGCAAAATTTGTTTCGGTTGCACACCCGAAACCCGGTCCCCCGGCAAAAATGCCGGCGTCGCGCTCGTATTTTACCGCGCCGTTTTCATCGGTAAAGATAAGCATTGCACGCTTGGTCTTATTCATATTGCCGAAGCCCACGTTTGCAAGCGTAAGCGAAATTTCTAATTTATCGGAAAGTGCAAACACAGACTTTTTTAAAACAAATCTGTACCCCATACGGTTCTCTATGTATTCAAACGCCGTTTTTCCGTAATAAGCTTTATCCGCACCGCAAGCCTCGGTGTAATAGCTGTTCTTCCACTTGGCAATTACCTTGTCGTTCCATTCTGCGTTTAGATAGCTTAAATGAATTTTGCACATTTCGGGAATACAAACGCCGATATCGTGAAGCTTGCTTTCCGGCACGACGACCTCGCCGCCGAACGGCAGATGCCCTGTCTGTCCGCTTAAAAATTCGATTTCCTTTTCGCGGTCCGTATACGTTCCCAAATCGCTTTCGGAGCCGAGATACCCGTCGTTATACAGTCCGAGTCTGTATGCCTTTTCGGTATCGGCGATTTTATAGCCGGCAATGTCATCAATGGTAATCCCCAAATAGTCGTAAATCATCTTCGGCGTTCTCAAAAGCACGGGGATACTTTCAGTCTGCATTAAAAAATTGTCCGCAATCTTCGAAATACTTTCAGGGTTTGCCAACGCGCTTGAATGCATTTCTCCCCACGGTCCTATCAGTCCCGTCTCTATGGCGGTAATCACGTCCCCATATTCGTTCAGCACGCCGCACGCCTGCCCGATGTGTTTCAAAATCATTTGCAAAGAGGGCTCTTTATCCTTACCGCCGCCGTAGCCGGGGTCATAGGCAAACCGCACTACTGCGTTTTTGTCATTTTCTCTCAGAAAAGATAACACACCGCCTAAACCGTCCAATGCGGCTTGCGTAACCGGCTTGTCCGCAATTCCGTTCACTGCCTTTGAAAACGCGCTTATATCTATCCGCAGATGATAGAGCTGCGTTTCCGCCGTGACGATATTTTTATTATAAGCAACTCCGCCCTCCGTCACTTTGACGTATACGGGGCGGTAGAAGCCCTGGTCGGGATTGCTTATCCTCTCTGTGCTTTCGGAATAATTGAGCTGCTGAACTTCGCCTTTATCGGTACCGCTGCACGCCGCACCAAACGCCGCAGCGACACTAACCGCAACGGCGGCGGTAAATAAAACTAATTTTTTAAATTTCATATAGCCAATTATAATACTTTTAAAATCAAAAAACAAGCTTATGTAAAGAATTTTATCACAGAATTTCCCGTAATTGACTTTTTCACAAAAAAATGTTAAATTTGCATTGTTTAAAATGTAGGTAAATTAATGACAAAACACAAAAAAACAGTTTGGGTAAAGCGCAGACACCGCGTTCGTCGTTCTGAATATCGTGCTTTTCCGCGACAATATATTCAGGAGAAAGAAACAACCGCCGGCAGACGGTTCGACCGAAGAAAATTCGGGGCAATAACGCCCCGAATTTTTTTAATTTTTGCACATACTGAAAATATGAATGCACTTGCCGTTTTTTTGGCGGCGGCTTTGACCGCCCCCGTGCCCTGCACCGCACAAATACGCCCCAAAATCAAACCGATAGAAACGGTTGCCGTTACTTGCGGAAACGATTCGGGGACGGCTAAACTGTACGGTAAAGGCGAAAATTTTATTTCCAACTTAACGGTAACAGTCAAATTCGGCGGACACGACCCGTACCGTATTCAGCTTGAAGACGGCTATTCTCCGCTTATTGCAACGTTTGATTTCGGCGCAGAAGACAAGCTTTTGTTCTGCTCGTCGCAGACCGGCGGAAGCGGCGGTTACGGAAATTACAGAGTATACCGCTTAAAGACCGACGGTTGCGATTTGCTCTACGACGATAAAGAAAACAGCGCGCAAACGAATTTTTCAGCCGTGTTTCGGCCCGACGGATTTATGCAGATTACAAACGGGCAAAATTCGCTTGACGTTTACGTCGGTTATATGGATAAAACTTTTTACGGTGAAATTTTTGCACCCGACGGAAGTTTAAAGGGCAAACAGCCCGATATAGCCGATATTTCTTACGTATCTCCTGCGCTTAACCCTGCAAGCGGAATATACCGCCTTACAACTTACCAAGCCGTTTCCGCCGTCGCAGAAGTAAACAGGTTGGGCTATATAGTCCGCTTCCTCGATTTCGACGGAAATGCGTTTATTCCCTCCTCTGCCGATTTTTCCGTAAATTTATAAAACACGCCCCCGAACGGGGGCGTATTAACTTTAAAACATAACCAGTAAAAAGCCCGACAGAACACCGACGAAAAGCGAGAAAGCGGGAAGTTTACTCTTCCACATCAATATGGCTTCCGGCAGAAGTTCGCCGAAAACGACGTACAGCATCGCGCCGCTTGCAAAACCGAGCGACAACACTAACATTATATCGCTTATTCCGCCCAACGCAAAACCCAACACCGCGCCGAATACCGTAGGAAGACCGCTGAGCGCAGTCAAAACGCAGGCCTTGACTTTGCCGGTTCCGCCTGAGATTAAAGGTACCGAAACCGCCATCCCTTCGGGGATGTTGTGCAGTCCTATAACTATCGCCATAATAAAACCCGACGAAGTAAACAGCGTATCGGTTAAATTCTCTTCCGCCGCGTAAGACGCGCCTATTACCATACCTTCGGGCAGGTTGTGCAATGCAATTGCCGACAGCATAACGAGTCCCGCAATAAACAGTTTGGAATTTTTTTGTTTGTGAGTTGTATAGTGGTCGGAGTGAATTAATTCATCCAAATCGTCGGCAGTTGACGGGTGATTTGCGTCGATATGTTCTACTTCGCGGTTGGTCCGCTTATCTATAATATGGTTTAAAAGGAAAACGACGCCGTACCCTACGGCAACGGAAGCAACGACTATAAGCGGCGTAAAAGACGTAAGCCTGCCCTCGTTCATTAGCTGAATGGGCTCGCTCATTAAATCGAAACAAACGACGGCAAGCATTATCCCTGCCGCAAAAGACAGCAAAAGGCTGACCACTTTTTGAGAGTCGCGCTTTAAAACCGCACCCACTGCACCGCCCAGACCCGTACCGACAACGCCGGATATAAACGTTATTACTATAATCGCAAAATACTCCAAAATTCAGCTCCGTTAATTTTCTAAAATATATTTTAATAGTTTTGACTTAAATGTCAACCGTTTAAGCAGTTAAATATTAACCTTATTTAATTATCTCCGCTCTATTCCGCCTAATTGATTTCAATTGACAAAACATAGATAAAGTGCTACACTTTGTCTGCAAACAACGTTTAAAAATTTTACATAGAGGAGTTATAAAATGCCAGATAAAGAAAAGCCGAAATCATCGGCAAAACCTGCGGCAACCAAGTCCGCAGCGGCAAAGCCCACAACAGAAAAACCTGCGGCAGCCAAATCCGCAGCCACAAAGCCCACGGTGGAAAAACCTGCGGCAGCCAAATCCGCAGCCACAAAGCCCACAACAGAAAAACCTGCGGCAGCCAAGTCCGCAGCCACAAAGTCCACGGTGGAAAAACCTGCGGCAGCCAAATCCGCAGCCACAAAGCCCACGGCGGAAAAGCCTGCGGCTGCCAAATCCGCAGCCACAAAGCCCACGGCGGAAAAGCCTGCGGCTGCCAAATCCGCAGCCACAAAGCCCACGGCTGCAAAGAAAACAGCAACGGAAAAGCCTGCTGCCGAAAAGCAAGTAAAAGAGCAATCCGTCGCCGCGGCGACGGTATCCGCACCGAAGCGTGCGGATAAAGCGCCGCACGAAAAACCCGAAAAGAAATCGGGCGAAAAAGGCGGCGTTTTGGTTTTAAATAAAAAAATGCGTTACATAATTATGGCGGCAACCGCGTTTATTTTAGTAATCGCGCTCGTAGTCGGCATAACCGTAGGCGCTGTTTCGTGCAACCGCACACCCGACTTCTCCGTCGTCCCCCCCGAAAC
>CAJTQE010000062.1:5270-10878 GCA_910578655.1 uncultured Christensenella sp. | reverse complement strand
AAACGCGATACCCTTTTAAAGATAATGAACGATTGTGCTCATTTTTATCTTGACAATTTGAATTCGGGTAAAGCCGATGAGCATATAGAGTATATTTTAAAACGTCAGATTCCGTCGAATATAGTGCGTGCTTTCGGTTTGGGAGCAAGCCTTAATTTCAACGACTTGCCTAAATTTTTGCTGTCTAAGGGTTATTCAAAACAAGATATTTTGGACAGCGGTACCGTAAACGAAGTCAACGGCAGGCTTTCTGATGCGCAGGGCGGCAGACTTATATTCCCTGTCATAAATGCAATGGATGAAGTGGTTGCGTTTGGGGGAAGAGTATTAAAAAAGACTGATTTTGCCAAATATAAAAATACTAAGGAAACCGCGCTTTTCAATAAAAGTAAAACTCTATACAATATAAATCTTTTAAAACGGCTGAGAAAGACTCAAACAATAAAGGACGTGATTATCGTTGAAGGATATATGGATACTATATCATTATATCAGTCAGGCTTTAAGAACGTAGTTGCAAGTATGAGAACAGCGCTTACGCAGGAGCAGGCAAGGCTGCTAAAACGTTATGCGGATACTGTGTACATAAGCTATGACGGCGACGGTGCTGGTCAAAAAGCGAATATGCGCGGACTTGAAATATTAAAGGGCGAGGGGCTTAACGTCAAGGTTGTTCCTCTTCCGGATGGGCTTGATCCTGACGACGTGATAAAGCAACGCGGCGCGGACGGGTACAGACAATGCCTTGAATCGGCAATGCCGTTGATAGATTATAAACTTTCCGTGCTTGAAAAGGGTTTTGATATGTCGCGAACGGACGATAAACGCAAATTCGTCGTAGACGCGATAAAAATTGTCCGTACGGCGGAGAGCGCAGCAGAGCAGGAAGAACTTTTAAAAACATTACGCGACAAAACGGGAATAACTTACGAATCGCTCAGCCGTGATTTACTGTCCGAGCCAATAAAAGAACCTGTTGCACCCAAAAGCGAAACGGTGCGCAAGGATAATTCTTCGGTAACTGTCAAAGCTTCACGATTTGTGGTTGCTGCATATCTTTTCAGCGCAAAATTTGCGCAGGAAGATATATCGGAAATACCTTTTTGCAACGACGTTCATTTGATTATAGCAAATTATATCAAATCAAAAAAATTGCTTGAAGAGCGTATACAGCCGGCTGAGCTGTTTGAATTTTTTGAAGAGAATACCCCTGAATACGACGAGCTGTGCAGGATACTTGATTTCAGCGACGGCAGACTTACAGGTCAGGTAAATGAAGAATATTTTTACGACTGCATTAGAAAGCTGAAAATTTACGATTTGGACAGTAAAATCAACAAACTTAGGGCGCGTGCAAAAAATGAACGCGAAGTTGCCGCCGCACGCACAATTCTAAACGAGATTAACATACTTATTCAACAAAAGGAAAAATTGAAAAGCGGAGATAGAAAATGAGTTTATCCGAACAGAAGCTTAATGAAATTTTGAAACAGATTATCGATACTTACGGCATAAAGGGCAGTATTACAACTAATGCTCTTTGCGACATTATGGAAAAGTATGAAACTACGCCTACGCAAATGGATTTTGTTTACAAGTCTATTGCGGAATCGGGCATACAGATAATCGATGAGACCGAGCGCGATAAAGAGCTTTATGAACAGGCTCTTATGGACATAGGGCTTGACGATCCCGTGAAAATGTATTTAAAAGACATAGGCAGGGTGCCGCTTTTGTCAACCGACGATGAAATTGATCTGGCGCGCAAAATACAGGACGGCGACGAAAGCGCAAAGAAAAAACTTTCGGAAGCCAATCTTAGGCTTGTCGTATCAATTGCCAAAAGATACGTCGGCAGAGGAATGCTGTTTCTTGATTTAATTCAGGAAGGCAATCTCGGGCTTATGAAAGCAGTGGACAAGTTCGACTATCAGAAAGGTTTCAAATTTTCAACTTATGCAACGTGGTGGATAAGGCAGGCAATAACGCGCGCCATTGCCGATCAGGCAAGAACTATTCGTATCCCCGTGCATATGGTTGAAACGATAAACAAGCTTACACGCGTTTCGCGCGTTTTATTGCAAAAACTCGGCAGGGAACCTACACCTGCGGAAATCGCGGAAGAGATGCACATAAGCGAAGAGCGTGTTCGTGAAATTCAGAAAATAGCACAGGACCCCGTATCTTTGGAATCTCCTATCGGAGAGGAGGAAGACAGCCATCTCGGAGATTTTCTTGAAGACGAATCGGCGGAAACGCCGTCGGACAGAGTGTCGACGACTATGCTGAAAGAAACGCTTTTGGGCGTATTAAACAGCCTTACGCCGCGTGAGGAAAAAGTTTTGCGCCTGCGCTACGGCGTCGACGACGGCAGACCGAGAACGCTTGAAGAAGTTGGCAGGGAGTTTAACGTAACGCGTGAGCGGATCCGTCAGATAGAGGCGAAAGCATTGAGAAAGCTGCGTCACCCGTCGCGCTCCAAACATCTTCGCGATTTTCTTGATACCTGATGGATAGAATAACACATCTTTGCAGTTATCTTTCGAGTTGTAATACTTTTGCAGACGTTGCGTGTGATCACGGCTACGTTGCCGAATTTATGCTTAAAAACGGCTTGTGTCAAAGCGCAGTCGTTTCGGATATAAGTGCAAAGTGTCTTAAAAAAGCCGAGCTGCTGCTTGAAGATTATATTTTGTCCGGTAAATGCCGCGTCGTCTGTTGCGACGGCTTAAAAGAAATTGACAGACAAACCGATTTGGTTGTAATTGCAGGAGTAGGCGGCAAGGAAATAATCAAAATATTGAGCGAAGGTTTTATACCTGAGTCGTTTGTGTTTCAGCCGATGAAAAATGCCGAAGAGTTGCGCAAGTACCTAATTGAAAACGGTTGTAATCTTGAGAAAGACGATATTTTTACCGACGGCAAAAAATATTATTTTGTTATAAAAGGGAATTTAAACGGTACAAGTCCGTATACGGAAGAGCAATTTCGTTATGGAAAAGACTGCCTTAAAAATCCCGTATTTTACAATTATTTACAAGAAGAAATTAATAAGAAGAAAAGTTATTTGTCAAATGAAATGACTGAACTAAGCCGTTCCGAACTTGTACGGCAGATAAAAAATATGGAAGAGATATTAAAAAATGAAACTGACGGAAATATTTAATATACTTGAGGGCGTTGCGCCTGTAGCGCTTTCGGATGAGTTTTGCAAAAAATACAGAATGTATGACAATAGCGGAATTTTAATTGACTGCAAGGAAGAAATAAACGGTGTTTTATTCTCGCTTGATTTATCGTTGGCAGCAATAAACGAAGCAAAAAAGCACGGTTTTAACTTAATCGTAACGCATCACCCTGCAATTTACGGCGGCATTTCACGCATATCGGCGGACGACCCGGTAGGTATTTGCCTCAGGTCGGGTACGTCTGTTATATCGATGCACCTCAATTTTGACGCTGCTCCGCACGGGATAGATTATTATCTTATGGAAGGTCTGGGCGGTAAAGACGCGCAAATTCATTCAGACGTTTCTTGTGGCGGATACGGCAGAGTTTACAGTGTGGACGCAATAAAATTCGGCGAACTTAAAAAAAAGGTGTGTAAAAATTTTGATACAGACCGTGCGGTATTTTACGGGGATAATGATAAGCGCATTACAAAAATAGCTTCGTTTTGCGGCGCGGGCTGTAATAGCGAAGCAATCGAGTTTGCAAAGTCTCGCGGCGCGGACGCATTCGTTTCTTCGGATATGAAACATCACGAAATATCCGCTCTTGTCGGCAGTGGAATAAACGTAATTCATTTGACGCATTATTCAGCGGAAAATTACGGTTTCAATAAAATATTTACACAATTATCAACAGCTTTTTCAATTCCGTCGGCATTCTTTGCCGATAAGAATTTACTTTAAAAAAAGGAGTTAATTATGACGCAGATTGAACAGTTACTTAAATATCAGGAAGAAGATTCAAAACTTTTAAAAATAGAGCGCGATGCGGCAAGCTCTGATGAGTGGAAAAATTATTCTCAGAGCAAAAGTTTTCTTACAAAAGCTCCCGAAAAGCTTGACGCAATGGATGCAAAGGCGTGCGAGTTGGAAGCCGAGTTGCATAAAATAAGCAGAAAGTATGAAGACATAGCGGAAACCATCAAAGATTTTGAAAACCTTGACGATTTGGTTGAAGAAGGCGCGGACATTTCTTTCTATAAAAAGAACGCAACACAGTTGCAGGACAAACTTAAAGCAATTAAAGCGGAAATAAATTCTCTTTCAAAAACGGTTAAGGCTGCCGACGAAGAGTACAAGGCTTTCAAGAAAAAGACGATTTCCGTTCAAAAACAATACACCGAATTTGCAACGGCGTATCAGGACTACAAGAAAAGAAAACTTGTGGAAATGGAGCAGATAAAAGAAGAACTTAAAAAACTTTCTGCAAATATTTACCCCGAAGTTTTAAAACGGTATGAATCAAAGCGCAGTGAGCGCATTTTTCCCATAATTTGTGCTGTTGCGGGAGACCGCTGCTCCAAATGCGGAATGGAGCTTTCTATTGCCGGTAAAGAAAAACTCGCACACGGCGAAGTTACCGAGTGCGAAAATTGTCATAGATTTTTATTTAAAGAATAATTATGCGAAAATTTGTTGACAAAACAAACATTTAGTGATATATTATAACAACTTATAAAGTGCTATTACTCGCGGCGGTGAAGCTGTATAATAATAGGATAAGGGGAGGAGTCGATATATATCGGCTCTTCTTTCTTATATGAAAGAGTTCTTGCAATTACACAAACACTTTAAAGTTTTAAAATAAAAATCCGCCTGTGCCGTGATATGAAAAAGTATTAACCCGCTTCTCGCAGGTGGGTGTGGCGAAGTGAAATATCGGACTTTCCGTAAAACAGACCTTGCCTATTTTCACGAACGGCGCACTCCCATAAATTACTTTGTGGATTACGAATTTCTCATACCACGAACACCGCAGACCTTATTAATATTATATATTAAAAAAACAAAAAAAGCAACTTGTAAATTCTGTAAAATTGCAAACGACTTAATACAAGTTGTAATTATCGAAATTAAAGAGGCGGAACCTTAGGTTCCGCCTTAATCTTTAATTGTCTGAAAGTTTTTTGTAAGTTTCGTATCTTTCTTTTGCAGATTCTTCCGTTTTCTTGAAAAGCTCGTTCGCAACGTCTGCGCCCTGAGTTTTTACAAGCGATGCGTATCTCGTTTCGCTTGCGAGGAAAGCCTGATAGTCGCCGGACGGCTCTTTCGAGTCGAGCGTGAACTTCTCGTCTTCGGGATTGTATCTGTAAAGCTGCCAGTATCCGCAGTCAACCGCCGCCTTCTGTTCAAGCTGGCTCTTCGTCATATTAATGCCGTGGTTGATGCAGGGAGAGTAAGCTATGATAAGCGAGGGACCGTGATATGCTTCGGCTTCAGTCAGCGCCTTCAACAGCTGAACGGGGCTGGAACCCATTGCAACCTGAGCCACGTAAACGTAGCCGTATGATTTTGCAATCATACCCAAATCCTTTTTCTTGACTCTCTTGCCGGCTGCCGCAAATTTTGCAACCGCGCCGACGTTGGTTGATTTCGAA
>CAJTQE010000062.1:3733-5260 GCA_910578655.1 uncultured Christensenella sp. | reverse complement strand
GTGTTGGAATATACCTCAGTGTCGAGAACGAGCACGTTAACGTCTTCACCCGAAGCGAGTACGTGGTCAAGTCCGCCGTAACCTATGTCGTAAGCCCAGCCGTCGCCGCCGAATATCCAAATAGATTTCTTTGCCAGGCAGTCCTTATCGGCAAGAATTTCCGCAACGAGCGCGTCTGCTTCGCAGCCGCAGTCCTTGCACTGTTCAAGCACCTTCAAAAGCTCTGCGCTTGCTTTCTTGGACGGTTCTCTGTCTCCGAATGCGGCAAGGTAATCTTCGCATACCTTCTTGCCCTCGCCCGACCAGAGCGCTGCAAGCTTTTCTACCTTGGTTTTTACGGCGTTTCTTCTTGCCGTGTAAGCAAGGTTCATGCCGTAGCCGAATTCGGCGTTATCCTCGAACAGCGAATTCGCCCATGCGGGGCCGCGTCCCTGTTTGTTGGTGGTGTAGGGGCAGGTAGGTGACGAGCCGCCGTATATCGACGAGCATCCCGTCGCGTTTGCTATTACCATATCTTCGCCGAAAAGCTGCGTAACTACCTTAACGTAAGGGGTTTCGCCGCAGCCTGCGCACGCGCCCGAGAACTCGAAGAGGGGAGTTGCAAACTGGCAGCCCTTAACGGTGTTAACCTTGAATTTGGACGTGTCTACGTCGGGAAGCTCTACGGTGAATTCCCAGTTCTTGTCCTCGCCCTGTTCAAGCGATTCTGCAATGGGTATCATCTTGATTGCGCCGCCGTCTTTTACGGGGCAAACTGTCGCGCAGACGCCGCAACCCATACAGTCAAGCGGTGAAACCTGCATTTTGTACTCATAGCCTGCAAGTCCGATAGCGGGTTTTAACGTAAGCGTTTCGGGTTTTTCGCTGCCGGTTGCTACGAGAGCGGGTCTTAAACAAGCGTGGGGACATACGAACGAGCATGTGCCGCACTGAATACATTTATCCTGAATAATTTCAGGTACGAGAACGGCAACGCCGCGCTTTTCGTACTTGGTTGTGCCGGTAGGAACGTGACCGTCTGCATTGAACTGCGAAGATTTAAGTTTGTCTCCCTCGAGGTAGAGGATAGGTTTGATGATTTCCTGATAGTAAGCGTTATCTGCGCCCTTAACCATTTCAGCACCGGTCGTTGCTTTTGCCCAAGACGCGGGCACTGCTATTTTAATAAGGTTGTCGCCTGCTGCCGCATCAATTGCGTTATAGTTCATCTGAACTACGGCATCGCCCTTTCGCGCAAACGACTTTTTAGCCATATACTTCATATATTCTATAGCTTTGTCGTAAGGCAAAATCTGAGGATTGACGCGGAAGAATGCCGATTGCAAAATAGTATTGGTTCTGCCGCGAAGTCCTAATTCGGCGGCGATTTTAATTGCATCGATAACGTAGAGGTTGATGTGCTTTTTAGCAATATCCTGTTTAACCTTTGCAGGCAGGAAATCTTCAAGTGCTTCAACCGTCGTTGCATTAGTATTGATAAGTAAAATTCCGTTTTCTTTAATGTCGCTCGTCATATCGTAACGCGTT
>CAJTQE010000062.1:0-3721 GCA_910578655.1 uncultured Christensenella sp. | reverse complement strand
AGGGTTGGAACACTGCACAAAGTCAGCCGAGTCGATAAGATATTCCGACTGAATGGGGGAGTCGCCGAAACGAAGGTGCGAAACGGTTATGCCGCCCGATTTTTTGGAATCATAGAAGAAATATGCCTGAGCGTGTTTGTCGGTGTGGTCGCCGATAATTTTAATTG
The DNA here is from genome assembly GCA_910578655.1 of uncultured Christensenella sp. GTDB lineage: Bacteria > Bacillota > Clostridia > Christensenellales > Borkfalkiaceae > Coproplasma. The sequence continues at coordinate 3,554 of CAJTQE010000062.1, read as the reverse complement.
AGTTCTTGTTTGCGCCAACTGTACCGTCCGAACCTAAGCCATAGAATTTACAGCTTGTCGAACCTGCCGGCGCGGCATCAAATTTTTGCGAGAAGTCAAGCGATGAGTTGGTAACATCTTCGTGAATACCAATCGTGAAGTGGTTTTTCGGTTTGTCCTTTTCAAGGTTTTTATATACCGCTAAAACCATAGAGGGCGTAAACTCTTTTGAGCCGAGTCCGTATCTTCCGCCGACCACTTTCAAATCCGTTATGCCCTTTTCCAAAAGAGCCGAGCAAACGTCGAGATATAAAGGTTCGCCAAGCGAGCCGGGTTCTTTCGTTCTGTCAAGTACCGCAATTTTCTTAACGGTTTTGGGAAGCGCTTTTACAAATGCGCTTGCAACAAAAGGTCTGTAAAGACGAACTTTGACAAGCCCGTATTTCTTTCCCGATGCGTTGAGTTTATTTATCGACTCTTCGATTGTTTCACATCCGGAGCCCATTGCAACAATCACGTGTTCTGCGTCCTTTGCGCCTACGTAATCGAATAGGTGGTACTTTCTGCCGCATTTTTTAGATACGACGTCCATCATTTTCTGAACGATAGCAGGTGTAGCTTCGTAATAGCTGTTTGCCGTTTCTCTGTTTTGGAAATATGTGTCTCCGTTTTGTGCGGTACCTTTCTGTATTGGATGTTCGGGGTTTAATGAACGTGACTTGAAATTTGCAATATCTTCAGAAAGACCTACTTCGTCGCAAATGGCTCTTATCTCTGCATAGTCATCGGTTTCGTCCCAAACGTCGATTTTAGCAACTTCGTGTGAGGTTCTGAAACCGTCGAAAAAGTTTATGAAAGGAACCTTTGCTTTAAGTGTTGAAAGATGCGCAACCAAAGCTAAGTCCATAACTTCCTGAACCGAACCGTCGCAAAGCATTGCAAAGCCGGTCTGTCGGCAAGCCATAACGTCAGCGTGGTCGCCGAAAATATTGAGCGAGTGAGCGGCAAGTGCACGCGCCGAAACGTGCATAACCATCGGCATAAGTTCGCCTGATATTTTATACATATTGGGAATCATAAGTAATAGTCCCTGAGACGCGGTATAAGTTGTTGTCAAAGCGCCTGCGCAAAGCGAACCGTGAACCGCGCCCGCCGCGCCGCCTTCGGACTGCATTTCCGCAATTTTTACTTGCTGTCCCCACATATTGGTTCTGCCGACCGTAGCCCATTCGTCCGCAACTTCTGCCATGGGCGAAGAGGGGGTAATGGGATAAATTGCAGCAACTTCCGAAAAAGCATACGCAACGTGGCTAGCGGCGGTATTTCCGTCAATAGTCAATTTTTTCATTAAAAAACCTCCGAATTGAATGATAAATTATTTTGCATATTTGCACTTTTTTGATTATACTTTAATTTTAAAAAAAAGTCAACAGACAAGCCTGCTTTTTGTTGTTAAAATTAAATAATAATGTTATAATTTGTCTATGACCGAAATACAGGAAAACGTAATCACGTTTGAAAAAGTAAAATTCGCATATCCGGGTACCGACGGTATTTTAGTGCTTAACGGAATTGACCTTACAATAAAGAAAGGTGAGTTTCTTTCTGTCATCGGACATAACGGCAGTGGCAAATCTACACTTGCAAGGTTAATTAACGGACTGTTGGAAGCTGATTCCGGAAAAATCGAAGTTCTCGGTATGAACGTGGCTGAGGGCAAAAACTCAATTGAAATAAGAAGACACGTCGGCATAGTTTTTCAGAATCCCGACAATCAGATGGTTGCATCTATCGTTGAGGACGATGTGGCTTTCGGGCCTGAAAATATAGGGGTTGAGCGTCACGAAATCGGTAATCGTATCGAATGGGCGCTGAAATCAGTAGGAATGGAGGAGTATCGCCGTTCTACGCCGTCGCGCCTTTCGGGCGGACAAAAACAGCGTATAGCTATTGCAGGCGTGCTTGCAGTCAAGCCCGAAATATTGATTTTGGACGAGTCGACTGCTATGCTTGACCCTAAGGGAAGACGGGAAGTTATCGAAGTTATTCAAAGGCTCAATAAAGAAGAGGGGATAACGGTAATACTTATCACTCATTTTATGGAGGAGGCTCTGCTCGCTGACAGAACGGTCGTTTTAAATCGCGGCGAAATAGTGCTTTCCGGTACACCCGAAGAAATTTTCGAAAACGGTGACAGCCTTGAAACGTATAATCTATGTCTTCCGCGTATCACGGAAATAATTAATACACTGAACGATGGCGGAATGAAATTAAATAACGTTTTGCGTCCCGAAGAGTTGGCTTCATCGTTAATTGAAAACTTTAAAGAAAAGGGTATAATGCAGGCTCAGTCTACGCCCGCAGCCGAAGTTCAAATAAATTGTACACACGAATGGGATATTGATATAAAAGACCTTACTTTTACCTATTCCAAAAAATCGACGTTTGCAACTAAGGCGTTAAGCGGAATCGATTTGCATATCGACGAAGGAGAATTTTTCGGAATAATAGGGCACACGGGCAGCGGCAAGTCTACGCTTGTTCAGCACCTGAATGCTCTTATAAAATTGCCGCAAGCTGAAAAAAAATACCGAAAAAAGCGCACAAAGAGGGGGCAAATTCCGCCTGTTCTACCTCAAATTAAAATAGGCGGATATGATTTAAGTCAAAAGAAGTGCGATTTCGGAAAACTTCGTTCAGACGTCGGAATGGTCTTTCAGTATCCCGAATATCAACTTTTTGCGGAAACCGTCTTCGCCGACGTTGCATTCGGTCTTAAAAATTTCAAAAAAGGACTGACTTCCGAACAAATTGAAGAAGCCGTTAAAAGCAGTATTGAAATGGTTGGGCTTGACTACAACGAAATAAAAGATAAGTCGCCCTTCGATTTATCGGGTGGACAGAAACGCCGTGTTGCAATAGCCGGTGTAATAGTCACGCACCCCAAAATTCTTATTTTGGACGAACCTGCAGCAGGTCTTGACCCTCTCGGAAAAAAAGAAATAACCGCGCTTTTGCATAAGCTTCACAACGAGTGGTGCAAAACCGTAATAATCGTTTCTCATGATATGGACGAGGTTGCGGAAAACTGTACGCGCGCAGCGGTAATCTCCGGCGGACAAGTTAAACTTTGTGACCGTCCTTATGAATTGTTTTCGCACGGCGAAGATTTAACGGCGCTGGGGCTTGACGTTCCGCTTACTTCAAAAATAAGCGATATTCTTAAAAAATCCGATATCGTAATCAACAGTAACTGTACTGCGGAGGATTTTACAAAAAAAGTGCTTGAAGTTTACGGGGGTGGCAATGCTTAACGACGTAACTTTCGGGCAGTATTATCCTGCAAAATCATTCGTTCACAAATCCGATCCGAGGATTAAATTGTTGGCGTTAATTGCTTATATTGTCGCGCTTTTCCTTGCAAAAAATTTTTATGCGCTTGCGGTTTGTTTTGTGGTTCTTGTAACTGCCGTTATTGCATCCCGCGTTCCGCTTGGCAGTGTGTTGCGCTCAATAAAGGCTATTATAGTGCTGTTGATTTTTACAGCCGTGTTAAACCTGTTTTTTCACGGCGG
>CAJTQE010000061.1 GCA_910578655.1 uncultured Christensenella sp. | reverse complement strand
AGTAGAGCTGCCCGCAAACACTGCGGCTGAAATTTCCGTTTGGGTAAAAACATCTTACCTTAAATTCAGTCAGGGCAAGGAAGTAAAGCAGGACAGAGGCGCAAACATTTCCGTAACACAGACGGTAGGCAGCGCAACGATTGATAAATTCACTATCTCTTCCATTAATACCGAAAAACTTATCAGGGAGAAAGCCGTTGAGGACAATTATAACGGTTGGGTTGAATATACCGTTTACGTCAACGCCTGCGATTTTGCTTCAAGCAAGATTAAACTTGAACTCGGACTCGGCGAAACCGGCTATAACACCGAAGGTTACGCATTCTTCGACGACGTGAGCGTGACGAAGTTTGCTTCGCTTGACGAAAAAGACGGCTCTTCGTTCAAGGCAAACGAATATAAGCTTAAAGACACTACAGTCAACCTTTCAACCGACGCAAGCGAAAAAGTTTTCAAAGCGGACAGCTATGTAAGAAACGACGCTTCGATAATAAATAAACGCTTTTCCGAAAACTTCCACTACTATATCGACCTTGCAAGCGAATATCTTGACTACGGCGACAGCGAAAACACCTATACTCCCATTTCTTTCAAGGGGGTGAAAAATCTGAGAGCAAGCTATACGGTTGACGACGATAATTACGTTTCGTCGAAACTGCCTATAACCCGCGTCAATAAAGTAGGGTTCACCGACCTTAATTTGACGGCAGTCAACGATAAATGGCATTTACCTTTCAAGTCATCGCTTGAAACTCAAAACGACCTGCTTGCATACGTTACTACCAAAGACAAGCCGTTTACTTCCTCACAGACGGACTATGCCGACAAACTCAATGCAGAGTTGGCAGGCGCGGCGGATTTGCCTAAAAACGTAGGTTCCTTAGACAATATGCTTGTTATGCTTTCGGCATACGGCGCGGCTTATACCACTTCTTTTGATTTGAATATCCCTGCGGAAGGATATCAGATAGTTTCTTTCTGGGTAAAGACTTCGGATATGGACGGCAGCACGGCTTCAACCGTTTCCATTACCCAAAATGGCAACGACGAAAATACCGCTAATTTCAACCTCGATACGACGGGAAAAGTAACGAACGTCGGCGATAAAGAAAACGAAAAAGACATTTTCGACGGTTGGGTTCAGTGCTTCTTCTTCGTAAAGAACGAACTTAAAGAGCCTGCCGATTATACCGTTAAATTCAGTTTCGGCAACACAACTATAAAGGGTACGGACGTTCATTCCTATAAAAAGGGTTGGGCTGCACTTGCAAATATGCAGACCCTTAACGTAAACGAAAAAATATTCTCGTACACCGGCAGCGGTACGACTACCGCCTCCCTCACTATCGTTGAAGAGGCAGAAAAGAAAACTCAGGTATTCGATGAAGCTTACGCTAATCAGTCGCATGAAATTAAAGACAACGTCGTCCTTCCCGCTTCATATAAAGGTGTTAACGGCGGAAGCTCTGCGATAACCAACAACGGTCACGTTTCGATACCTTTCGACGAATTCAACAACAATGTAGACGGTTCGAAAGATAATCCCAACAACTACTTTACCGGACTTATCAACAAAGAACACTTTATTGCAAGCGACAGCGCGTACAGAAATTTAAGCTGGTATCAGACTTTACTGAACAATTTCAGCGTAAACGCAAGCACTATCAGCGCTTTGGACGCCTGGAACGAAGTTTTCGGAAAATCGGTTCAGCCGCTGATTATCAGCAACAGAAAGAGAAAAAGTTACGTTGAAGAGAGGGGCGCAACCGAAGATACGTTCAGAAATTTCTTCGTCAAGGACGATTACGGCAACTTTGTTCACGTAGCCGAGGACGCAAAGTTTGATGAAAAAGAAACTTATTACAGTCAAAAAGACGTTATAAACTACGGTTATATCAGCGAAGATAAGCAAGTAGCAGCTGACAGCTACGCCACCGTGAGCGTCAGGGTTAAGGTCAGTAAAAACGCTGTCGCGTACGTTTACCTCGTAGACACCTCGTCGGACAAAAACGTACTTGCGTTTAGCGCACCCTCCTACTCGTTCTACTACGACACCGACGGCAACGTTCTCAAAGCCGAACCCAAGTCAAACGCAACGGTTTCCGAACAGCGCGAAAACGTACTTTATCACCTGCGTGACGACGGACTTTACGAGGACAATGACGGAAAGCTTTTCGCTAACACACTCAATTATAAAAAGTTATATTATATCGAAGATATGACTTATTATGACGAGACAGGCAAAGCTTACGCCATTGAAGACCTTGTAGACGGTGTAACTTACTACGATTCCGACAAAGAAAACAAAAAAGAAGCGAACCACTATCTTGTAACTACAGATGGCGCAAAGCTGTACGAGTTTAAAGACGGAAATTATTATTATATCGTAGAGGGCAAAACGCAAAGCGATGTTATAAATACGTTTGATACTCAATACGCAAGGTACAATTTTAACAGTCTTGCAGAAGACTATGCGGTTGAAATTAACGGTAAAGATCACGCAGGCGAATGGATAACGGTTACTTTCGTACTCCACGCAGGCAGTGAAATAAAGAACTACCGTTTAGAGCTTTGGAGCGGCAAACGCGAACAAACCGAAACCGAAGGCAACAAAGAAGGCGAAACCGTAATATTCGATTACAGCTATGCCACCGTTTCCGACGATTCGATGAAAGACTATTACGAGCAGGAAATTATCAAGTCATATCAGAACGCACTTGTAGGAAAAGACGGTGCACTTGAAGGTATCGATACTGCCGGCAAGAACATCGCATTCTACGAAAAGCTTGCCAAAGAGAACAGCGTTGAAATTGACACCGACTACAAAGCCCACTACTACACGTTCAGCCTTTACGATTCGCCCAACTTCGTACCGTTCAATAAGGAAGTAGCCGACGAAGACGCAACGGGTTATGACTACAACGTAGCAGACCAAACCGAAAAGCTTGCTTACCTCAAAATTAAGGAAGGCAACGAATACACGGTATTTGCAGATTATTCGACAGTAGACAAGTCGATAACCCTCAACGATGCATCGGGCGACACTGAGGACGATACCGAACAGGACGAGGAAAAAGAAACCGACGGTTCGGTATGGCTGCTTATCTCCTCTATTGTTCTCGTAGTTGCGCTTGTATTTGCAATGATAGCTATCTTTGTTAAAGATGCACTTAAAAAATCGCGCAAAAACAAGGTAACAAGTCAGAATAATTACGACCAGAGAAAAGTTAACCGCTACAAGAGAAAGCTTGGCTTGCAGCAGGAAGAAGTTGTTGAAGTTGAACACGAAACAAATTCCGAACCTGAAAGCGAGGAAGAAACAAGCGACCAGCCCGAACAGGTTGAAGAACCTACCCCCACCGAAGACGCAGAGGATAACGCCGACGCCGAACAGACGGAAGAAAGCGAAACCCCCGACGAAAACAAAAGTGAGGAATAAATAACAAAAAATATCCGCCCCATTCGGGCGGATATTTTTTAATTAAATTCTGACTCCTTTCGGCAAGTGATTTTTTGCCGTGCCTGCGGCGCATTTACACCACCCCAACGGATAACCCTTGTGCGTGACCAACCGCCAACTCTTTGCTTCGGTCTGAAAAGTCAGTCCGTGAAGATATTTCAAGGCAGCCGCCTCATCCAAATCTATGCAGTGCGCTTCGTCTCGCTTTAAACACATCGCAAGCGAATGCGACGGCTCTACGCGCGTAACCACGTCGGCAAGGCGAATGCCTGCACGCAGGGTTTGCACGCTTACCATCGGCATTTCGTGCGGAATAGAATACAAAGTATCTCCGACGAAAGTCAAATTTTCAAAATTAACTTTCAGATTATCATTTTCCCATTCGCGGTATTGCTTTATTCGCCTATCGATGCTTGGCAAAACCTGTTTCAAATTGCGTCTGCCGCCCTCGGTTTTTTCCAAAACCGCATAAAAATGCCCCTCTCCGCGCACTTCGTGCGGATAAAGCTTTTCCGTCTTTAAAAGCCGGCAGGCGTGTTTTTTGACAAAGTTATCAACCTGTTCTTCATCCTCTTCGGGGGCAAACGTACAGGTTGAATAGACAAGCCTCCCTCCGCCGCACAGCATTTTATATGCGCAGTCTAAAATTTCCGACTGCCGCTCGGCGCACTTTTTTACGTTCTCCACACTCCACTGCGGAACTGCCTCCGCTTCCTTTTTGAACATTCCCTCACCCGAACAAGGCGCGTCCACTAAAATTTTGTCAAAATATTCTTCAAAATTCTGTGCTAATTTTTCAGGCGGCGCACATGTCACTACGGCATTCTTCACGCCCAGCCTCTCCACGTTGGAAGAAAGAATTTTTGCACGCGAAAAATTTATTTCGTTTAAAAATATTATCCCTTCTCCGCACATTTCCTGCGCAAGCTGCGTTCCCTTGCCGCCGGGCGCGGAACATAGGTCAAGCACTCTTTCGCCGGTCTTTACTTCAAGCTGAGGTGCGGCAGACATTGCGGAAGGCTCCTGTACGTAATAGAGTCCCTGCGCGTGGTAAACCGTTCTCCCCAATCCGCCGACGTTAACGTAAAAACCGTTTTGCTCCCACCGTACCGGTTCAAGCAAAAACGGAGAAATTTTTTTGAATTCTTCTACGGAAATTTTAAGGGTGTTTATCCTTATCCCACGCTCTGCAGGGCGGTCGTAGCTTGATAAAAAATCCGCGTACGCCACGCCTAATTGCCTGCGCATACGCGCCAAAAACTCAGTCGGCAAAGTCATTTAAAGCTCTCCTCAACTGACTGATATTCATTACGGTTATATACGAAGCGTTTTGCGCGTTCACCGTGCGCTGGGTGTCGTCGCCGTCGTCGCAGACGTAATAGTCGCTATCGCCCAAACGGTGAGAATATCTTCCGCCCTGCGCGTAAATTTCGTCGCAGAGCAGTTTTGCAAGTTCGGTATCGTCTTCGATGGCGCGTGAAAATGAAAATATTTTTCCGTAAAACGCGCCGCCGCGCCTTGACCTTTTACGACTGACGTAGTTAAAAAATTCGATACGCTTTTGCGAACGTTCGCGCTTTTCCGCAGAGATTTTCTTGTTATACGCCTTTACGCCCGACGACGTGGGCGAATACATACTGTAATTTTTAATTCTGCCGCGATTTAAACCGTATAATTTTACAAGCTGCTCAAAAGTGCAGTTTTCGGCTTTGCAAATTGCCTCCACTACGCGCATAGTTGCGTAAGCGTCGTCCACTGCGCGGTGCGGAGTGAACTCTACGCCCAAATTCACAGCAATATGTTCAAGTCCCGACTGGTGCGAAAAATCGCCCGAATAGCTCATAAACATTAACTGGCTGTCGTAAAACTGAAAGTCGAAAGACGGAAGATGAAAGCGCCGCGTTTCAAGATTGAGATACTTGACGTCGTTTAAAATCGAGTGCCCTATTACTATGCTGTTCCTGTCTTCCAAAAGCGATTTTATAAAGGAATACTGCTGATTAAACGGTGGGTATTTTTTAAATTCCGAATAAGAATAAGGCAGAACCAAGCCTTTATGCCCGTTCCTGTCCGTCAAATGGAAGCCGCCGCGCGGATTAATTAAAATATCTTCCTTTTTGAGTATATTAAAATATTCGTCGCAAACGACGTAACCGAACGCGCAGATTTTTGCAGTCGTTTTATTGACGCTTGCGCACTCTATGTCGAAAAACACAAAATTCATTACAAAAAGTATATCATATTTACAGCTAAATATCAAGCCAAAGAACGGGTAGCCCTCTTGACAAATAAAAAATTTTGTATTATAATTTTGAAGATGAAAAATTTGCTGACAATTGTCGTAAACGGTAACGCACGCGGAAATCAAGCCGCTTCTCTTTACGACGGTATCGAATTTATATATCCCGAAAAAAACGAAACGGAAAAAGATTTTATTTTGCGTGCAGCAAAAAACGCAACCGGCAAATACTCTATACTGCTTGACCAGAAATTCAGATTTGCCGACGTAAGCTCGCTGTTGAATATTTTGGACAAAAATGCTTACGATACGGTTAGTTTCAACGGCGGAACGGCAATTAAAACTTCAATTGTCAAATCTGCGGTAAAAGACTGCGTTGACCTGTTTTCTTGCTTTATCCTTTCTATTTTAAGCTGTAAAACTTTGCTGAAATCTCTTTACATACCGTTTATTTTTGAAAGCGGCGAAATTGCGTTTACAGAAGAAAATTATAATGGAATACTTATGTCTGCAGAAGCGTTCGGAGCAATGAAGTCAAAGCTCAGCAAGGATTTATATTCACAGACTTTAAACGCTTTGTGCACACGCCTGACCTCTTTCTACCTGTATGCGATGATTTCTATTAAAACAGGCAGTTGGGACGGTGAGAAATTGATTTCTTTTGACGGCAGGCTTAAAAGCGAAATTGTTTTATACCTTGCACTTGAAAAGAATTTTACCGCCGGCAGGCTAAGCAAGCTTAGAAAAAAGAATTTTAAAATTTCACGCTTAACCGTTAATAAATTTAAAAAGATACTTAAAATGAAATAAAAACGTTCCCGCCGTAACCGACGGGAACTGATTTTTATTTTTTCAATTCTATTTTCGATTTGCCGCCCATATACTTTCTGAGTACTTCGGGAATATAAACTGTGCCGTCTGCTTGAAGGTGATTTTCAAGGAAAGCTATCAACATTCTCGGCGGAGCAACCACCGTATTGTTGAGCGTGTGAGCATATTCGTTTTTACCCGTCTTGGAATTTTTATACCTTATACCCAAACGGCGTGCCTGCGCGTCCGTGAGGTTTGAGCAGCTTCCAACCTCAAAATATTTTTTCTGGCGTGGACTCCACGCCTCTATGTCGCAGCTTTTATACTTTAAATCCGCCAAATCACCCGAACAGCATATAAGCTGACGGACGGGAATTTCCATAGAAACGAAGAGTTCAACGGTGTAATTCCACATTTTTTCGTACCACTCGTCACTCTCTTCGGGCTTGCAGACGACTATCATTTCCTGTTTTTCAAACTGATGTATACGGTAAATACCCCTCTCTTCTATGCCGTGCGCACCTTTTTCTTTCCTGAAACAGGGTGAATACGAAGTAAGGGTTTGAGGCAGGCTTTCTTCCGGAAGTACCGTATTCATAAACCTGCCTATCATAGAATGTTCGCTGGTGCCGATAAGGTACAAGTCTTCGCCTTCTATTTTGTACATCATACCTTCCATTTCTTCAAAGCTCATAACGCCGGAAACGACGTCGCTCCTTATCATATACGGAGGTATGCAGTAAGTGAAGCCCTTGTCTATCATAAAATCGCGTGCATAATTCAAAACCGCCGAATGAAGGCGCGCAATATCGCCGGTCAGATAGTAAAAACCGTTTCCGCTTGTACGGCGTGCGGCGTCAAGGTCGATACCGCCCAGACTCTCCAAAATATCGAGGTGATAGGGAACGTCGAAAGGTTTTTCCTTTGCCTGCAAAAATACTTTGCCCTGAACGTTTTGACTGTCGTCCTTGCCGATAGGGACGTCGTCGGCAATTATATTCGGAATTGACATCATTGCCGTTTTAAGCTTCGCCTCTATTTCAGCAGTTTCCTGTTCTATACGGACAACGCGGTCGTTGTTCTCCTTAGAAACGCGCTTAGCCTCCTCCGCTTCTTCCTTTTTACCCTCGCGCATAAGAGTGCCGATATTTTTTGCAAGGATGTTGCGCTTGGCGCGGCAGGCGTCGCCCTCTGTTTGAAGCGTGCGCTTTGCCTTGTCAAGCGAAATTATCTCGTCGACAAGGGGAAGCTTTTTATCCTGAAATTTCTTTTTCAGGTTAGCTTTGACAAGTTCGGGATGCTCACGAATAAGGTTAATGTCAATCATCTGAAATTCCTCCGAAATCTGTAATAAAAATTATACTGCAATTTTGCAGTATTTGCAATTAATTAGCTTTATTATCTTGAAAAAAATTTTTATCTATGATATAATTATCAAGTATTAATTTAAACGGCTGGTATTTTCTATGAGTAAAATTAGTTACAAATCAAAGACAGAAGAAAATACGCCTGCAACCGAGAACGCGGCGGATTCCTCCGCAACCGCCATTGCCGAAGTGTCCGCAGTGTCCGCAGAAGAATTCGATAAACAAAAAATTATCAAATACTTCAAAAAGCACCCGAAAAAGGCGACGTCAACGAAAGTTGACAGATTTTCGCCGAACCTAAAAAAGGGACTTACAACGGCTCAGGTTCAGACGAGATTTTCACAGTTTTTATTCAACGACACCAATAAAAATTATTCACGTTCTTACGCAAGCATTTTTATCGGCAATATTTTTACGTTTTTCAACCTTTTGTGTTTAATTGCCGGTATAGCGCTGTTTATTGCAGGTACGAAAGGATTTACAAACTACCTTGTAATTATTATCACCGCTGCCAATATCGGTATAGGTATAATTCAGGAAATTCGTTCAAAGCTTTCAATAGATAAACTGTCAATACTGGCGACGAACTCAGTCAAGACGATTCGCGACGGGGAAACGACAGAAGTGCCTGTAACAGAAATTGTTATGGACGACGTAATAATTCTCGAACTCGGAAATCAGGTTCCCGCCGACTGTATTCTTGCAGAGGGCTCGGTTGAAGTAAACGAAAGCTTGCTGACGGGCGAATCTATAGCAATAAAGAAAAACGTCGGTGATACTCTCTATGCCGGCAGCTTTATTTCGAGCGGCAACGGCAAATTCAGAGTTGACAAAGTCGGCAAAGAAACTTATCTTGAAAAGCTGACTTCAAAAGCCAAAAAGTACAAAAAGCCGAAGTCGGAACTTATGAATTCGACTAAGCTGATAATAAAGTGTATTTCGTTTCTGATTTTCCCCATAGCGATATGGATGTTTTTTGTAACAAAGTCAGACGTGGTCACTCTTCCCGACGACGTGACCGATTTTATATTCTCCGCGAACGTTAACTATGCGATACAGCGAACCTGTTCGGTAGTTATAGGTATGATACCTTCGGGTATGTTGCTTCTGACAAGTATCGCGCTTGCGCTGGGCATTATCAGACTTGCAAAAAATCAAACTCTCGTGCAGGATATGTACTCGCTTGAAATGCTTGCAAGGGTGAACGTACTTTGCCTTGACAAGACGGGAACCATTACCGACGGAAGAATGAGAGTTAACGACTGCGTAATACTAAATACCGTCGGAGAATATTCGCTGAACGATATAATGGGCAGTATGCTTGCCGCACTGGACGACAACAACCAGACGTCAATCGCACTGCACAACCATTTCGGAACAAGCGACGCGCTTTCCCCCATTGCAAAAATCCCGTTCTCATCAAAGAGAAAGCTTTCTGCGGTTTCGTTCGAAGATGCAGGAACGTTCGTTATGGGCGCACCTGAATTTGTTTTGAAACCCTATCCCGCAAAAGTTGAAAAAATTGTAAAAAGTTACGCACAGATGGGACTGAGAGTTATAGTGCTTGCCTCCTCTCCCGTTCCTATCGTAGGCGATAAGCTGCCGGCAGTACTGAAACCCGTTGCAATTATTTCAATTGCCGATAATATCCGAGAGGATGCAATTGAGACGATTAGTTGGTTTAAAGATAACGACGTTGCAGTTAAAGTAATTTCGGGTGATAATCCCGTCACTGTATGCGAAGTTGCAAAGCGTGCCGGAATAAAGGATGCCGATAAATATATTTCGCTTGAAGGGCTTAATGAAAAGGAAGTTGAAAGCGTTGCAAACAAATACACCGTTTTCGGCAGAGTTTCGCCCGAACAGAAAGCGATTCTGGTGCGTGCGATAAAAGCCGAAGGCAATACCGTTGCAATGACTGGCGACGGCGTAAACGACATTTTGGCGCTTAAAGAAGCGGATTGCGCAATTTCGGTTGCCTCAGGAAGCGAAGCGGCGCGCAACGTAAGCCATATCGTGCTTATGGACAACAACTTCAACAATATGCCGAAAGTAGTTGCGGAAGGCAGACGAGTTATTAACAACATTAAAAACTCGTCCTCGCTGTACCTTATGAAAACGCTGTTTACGGCAATGCTTGCATTAATTTTCTGCTCGATAGGCGAGGCATATATGTTTATGCCGAAGAATATGTTGCTTATGGAAGTGACGGTTATAGCAATACCTTCATTCTTCCTCTCGCTTCAGCCCAACAAGGAACGAGTGCAGGGAAAGTTTATTACCCACGTAATGAGCGGAGCCGTCGCCGGTGCGCTGACAATGCTGATATGCGTTATGTCAATGTATATAACCAACGTAGCCAACCCCGAAGAATTCGGTCAGCATTATAAAGCAATGTGTATGATGGCGCTGACATTCTCCGGTCTTGTGATGGTATTCAGAACGTGTAAACCGATTAACGTTTACCGTGCCGTACTCTGCCTGAGCGTGCTTGCAGTAACGATAGTATGCTTTGCCGTGCCTCAACTTGGGAATATGTTTTATGACAACTGGAACCTGCTTGAATGGGACTATGCGAAGATATTAATTCTCGTCGTTGTTCTGGAAGCGGCATTCCCTATTTCGGGTTGGATAACCGAACTTATGCATATTATTTTTCCCTCGTCTACAGGAAAACATAGACGCAAGGAAGAAAGCACAAAATAACTTAAATAGACCGTGCAAGAAGCACGGTCTTTTTTATCCGGAAATTTTATAAAATACGGTATTTGCAATTTGCGCCGCGCAAACGCCGCGTTTTTTTATTCGTCTATTTCGTCAATGCCTAAGCCCTTGTCGGCCTCTATAGCGGCAGGCGCGGGAATTACTTCGGGCGCTGCTTCCGCCAAAGCTTCCGCCGCTTCATCCTCATCCCTTGCCGTCAGAGCAACGGTTGCAACCGCTCCGCTTCTGAGGCGCATAAGCCTTACGCCCTTTGTATTTCTGCCTATATGAGAAATACCTTCGCAGTGCATTCTTATAATTGTACCGTTGTCGGAAATTAACATTACGTCGTCAT
>CAJTQE010000060.1:7054-11078 GCA_910578655.1 uncultured Christensenella sp. | reverse complement strand
GTTGCATAAGTTAAAGAAAGTCTGAATTTCTTCGTGTCACCCTCTTCTGTCAAAATTTTACATTCAATATAAAACTTGTTGAATTTTTGGGCAAGGTCAACAGCATATCTCGCAATATAACTAGGTTCGTATTTTTCAGATGCTTCAACCAAAGTCTCGTTGAACGACGCAATCGCTTTTATAACTTCAAACTCGGTTGAATTTGGCTGATAGTTTGCAGGTAAACAAATATCTTCCGCCTTTGCAATCACCGAGCTTGCACGCGCGCAAGTATACTGAACGTAAACACTTGTTTCGCCTTCAAAACTTAAAACTTTATCGTAAGAAAATACTATATCTTTAATCTTGTTATTATAAAGCGCACCGAATATTACAGCACCGACGCCTACTTTTTCGGCAATTTCGGCTTTGTTTTCAAGGTCCGGGTTCTTTTCGGAAACCACTCCGTACGCTTTTTCAACGCACTTATTTATAACGTCTTCAAGCCAAACAACCTTGCCTTTTCGAGTGGACATTGCTCCGTCTTCCAAAGACACCATGCCGTAAGCAACGTGAACCAAATCTTTTGCCCATTCGTTACCCATAAGCTCCAACACCTTAAACACTTGCTTAAAGTGCAAATTCTGCTGATATGCAACAACATATAGACATTTATAAAAATCGTAAGTTTTCTTACGGTAGCAAGCCGCAGCCAAATCACGCGTAGCATAAAGCGATGCCCCGTCTGAACGGAGAATTAAGCAGGGAGGCATTCCGTACTCTTCCAAGTCGACGATAGTCGCCCCCTCACTCTCTTTCAATAAATTTTTTTGACGCAGCTCGTCAATTACGGGCTGCATTTTATCGGTATAAAAACGCTCGCCCGCGTAACTGTCAAACTTTATGCCGAGTTTATCATAAATGCCGTCGACGTACTTCAAGGTCAGAGATTTAAACCATTCGAATGTTTCGTTAGCTTCCTTATCGCCGCTTTCGATTAAACGAAAATATTCCCGCGCTTCGCTTTGCATCTGCTCGTCGGCCTCTTCATTAAAACGAACGTAAAGCTCGTTTATCGCGTGAATACCGCCATTTTCAACGTCTTTCCTGTTGCCCCAACGTTTATACGCGCAAATAAGTTTGCCGAACTGCGTTCCGTAATCGCCCAAATGGTTTATACCGACTACTTTATAACCCAAAAACTTATAAAGCTTGTACAGCGAACCGCCCAAAACGGTAGTTGAAAGATGCCCTATATGAAAAGGCTTTGCTATATTTACGGAAGAATAATCGATACAAATCGTCTTGCCTGCCCCAATATCAGACGAACCGAATTTATCACCCTGCTTTAAAACTTCGCTTATGACCGAATTTGTAAGTTCAATTTTATTTACTTTGAAATTGAGATAGCCGTTTACAGAAGATACTTCGCTTATAACGTTATCCGTCATATAGGAATTTTTGAGTTCTTCCGCAATAGCAACGGGACTTTTTCTCAACATTTTCGCAAACTTAAAACAAGGCAAAGCGTAATCACCCATTTCCGAATTCGGGGGCAATGCGAGAGAAGAATAAATTTCATTTTCATTTACGCCGTCAATTTTTATTCTGTCGGCAATATATTTTTTGTAATCCATAACGAAATTTTATCATAGAATTAAAAATTTATCAAGTTTAAGCGGTATTTGTTTTGATTTTTTACTCATTTATATTATAATTTAGTTAACTTTAAATTTTAAGGACGAATGATATGAAATTAGGTGTTGTAGGACTTCCCAACGTAGGAAAATCTACGCTGTTCAATGCAATAACTCACGCAGGCGCAGAAGCGGCGAATTATCCATTTTGCACGATAGAACCAAACGTCGGTGTAGTTGCCGTTCCCGATGAAAGGCTTGACAAGCTTGCCGCGCTTTACAACAGCAAGAAAGTCACGCCTGCCGTAGTCGAATTTGTAGATATTGCCGGGCTTGTAAAAGGTGCTTCTAAGGGTGAAGGTCTGGGAAACAAGTTTCTTTCTCACGTGAGGGAATGTGACGCCATAGTTCACGTTGTGCGTTGTTTCGAGGACGAAAATATTACGCACGTCAACAATAAAATCGACCCCATCGCCGACATTCAAACCATCACTCTTGAACTTATTCTTGCCGACATTGAAGCGGTTAATAAACGTCAGGACAGAATCCGAAACGTTGCTCGCGGCGGCGCAAACAAGGAAGCAGCGGCTGAATTCGCGGTTTTGGAAAAACTTGAAAAGTTTTTGACGGAAGAAAAACCCGCAAGGCTCTTCCCCTGCTCAGACGAAGAAAAACCTTTGGTTGACAACCTCTTCCTCCTTACCGCAAAACCGATAATTTATGCTGCAAACATTTCCGAATTCGATATGGGAAAAAATGAAAATGACATACCCCTCGTATGTACTGTCAAGGACTACGCGGCAAAAGAAGGCAGCGAAGTTCTGGTTATTTGCGCTAAAACCGAAGAAGAACTTTCTTTAATGTCAGACGATGATATGGCAATTTTTTTGGAAGAACTCGGACTTGAAGAAAGCGGTTTAAACCGCCTTATTAAAAAGAGTTACGCGCTGTTGGGGCTCATATCCTACCTAACCGCCGGAGAAAAAGAAACACGCGCCTGGACTATCGTGAAAGGAACAAAAGCGCCTCAGGCGGCAGGAAAAATTCATACAGACTTTGAAAGAGGTTTTATCCGTGCCGAAATATGCGACTGGCAGACGCTTTTGGACTGTAACGGACTTGTCGGCGCAAGGGAAAAAGGCAAAGTCCGCTCGGAAGGCAAGGATTACGTTATTAAAGACGGCGACGTCGTCCTCTTCCGTTTTAACGTCTAAAAATTTAGTTAACCATTTAAAATATAAAATGCCCACTATCTTGGTTTACAAAGATAGTGGGTCATATTTTTTGCTGCTACACATTTAGTACTGTAAATTGAAATTTAGTCTTCAATTTTCGTAATAATATCATAAGCAGTAGCACATTCTTCTTTTGATAATTTTGTTTCATTAACCAGATATTCTATTGCCTCATTTCTGTTATCAAACTTATTTAATATATCTCTTACTTCTTTAAATTTTTCAATAACAGTCTTAATTTTGTTATCCATAATTTTGTACCTCACTTTCAAATTACTGTTTATCACATTAAAATTATATCAATATCAAACAAAAAACGCAAGGGCTTTCGTCCTTGCGTCTTTTGCTAATTTGCAATTACTTTAATTCGGAGAAATATTTGATAGTTCTTACCATATTGGAAGTGTAAGAATTTTCGTTATCGTACCAAGCAACAACTTTTACAAGCGTAGTACCGTCGCCGAGAGGCATGCACTTCGTCTGCGTTGCGTCAAACAGCGAACCGTAGGTAACGCCGATAATATCGCTTGAAACGAGTTCTTCCTCAGTGTAGCCGAACGATGCGGAAGCAGCCTGCTTCATTGCGCCGTTTACAGCGGCAGCATCAACTTCTCCTTCACAAACCGCGATAAGCTGGGTAAGCGAACCGGTGGGTACGGGTACGCGCTGTGCACAGCCGTCAAGTACTCCGTTAAGTTCGGGGATAACGAGACCGATAGCCTTAGCCGCGCCGGTCGAGTTGGGAACGATATTTACGGCAGCAGCTCTCGCTCTTCTGAGGTCGCCCTTTCTGTGAGGGCCGTCAAGAACCATTTGATCGCCGGTATAAGCGTGAATCGTGGTCATATAACCTTTCTTTACCTTGCAAAGCTTGTTGAGCGTGTTAGCCATAGGAGCAAGGCAGTTCGTCGTGCAGCTTGCTGCGGAAATAACCGTATCGCTTGCCTTCAAAGTCTTTTCGTTTACACCGAATACGACTGTGGGAAGGTCATTGCCGGCGGGTGCGGAAATTACGACTTTCTTTGCGCCTGCCTTAATGTGTGCAGCCGATTTTTCTTTCGAACAATAGAAACCCGTGCATTCCAAAACGACGTCAACGTGGTGCGCTCTCCAAGGCAGGTTAACAGCGTCTTTCTCAGCATAGATTTTAATAGTTTTTCCGTTGACAGTGAT
>CAJTQE010000060.1:1331-7018 GCA_910578655.1 uncultured Christensenella sp. | reverse complement strand
TACCCTGAGCCGAGTCATACTTTAAAAGATGAGCAAGCATTTTGGGGCTTGTAAGGTCGTTGATAGCTACGATTTCGTAACCGTCAGCCTCAAACATCTGTCTGAAAGCAAGACGTCCGATTCTGCCGAATCCGTTAATTGCTACTTTTACATTTGCCATAAATTGAATTCCTCCAAAAATAAATTCTTTTCAACATATTTAAGTATACCAAATTTGGTAATTATAGTCAAACCCTTTTAACCAAATACTTTATTGATAAAAAATTACTTATTATTCATTTCATATTCACATTTATTGACGAAAGAATTTAATTTTATGTTATTTTGCAAATAATTTTTCAAATTAGCTTGAATTTTGTTTGATTATGAATTATACTTAAAAGAGAAGAAAATATTTGGAGGTCTTAAATGGCGTTAGTTTCTGTAAAGGATATGCTTGAAAAAGCATTAAAAGGTAAATATGCGGTCGGTCAATTCAATATCAACAATTTGGAATGGACGAAAGCAATACTTTCAACTGCGGAAGAACTTAAATCTCCCGTAATTCTCGGCGTTTCGGAAGGCGCAGCAAAATATATGACGGGTTTTAGAACCGTTACGAATATGGTCAAGGCAATGATTGAGGAAATGCACATAACGGTCCCCGTTGCCCTCCACCTCGATCACGGAACTTATGAAGGCTGTTATAAATGTATCGAAGCCGGTTTTTCTTCGATAATGTTCGACGGCTCACACTTCCCCATCGAAGAAAACATTGCAAAGACGAAAGAACTTGTTGCGGTATGCAAGAAAAAAGGTATGAGCCTTGAAGCCGAAGTCGGTTCTATCGGCGGCGAAGAAGACGGCGTTGTCGGTCAGGGCGAGTGCGCTGACCCCGATGAATGTAAAAAGATTGCCGATTTGGGTGTTACTATCCTCGCGGCAGGTATCGGCAATATTCACGGCAAATACCCGTCTAATTGGACCGGACTTAGATTTGACGTACTTGAAAAAATCAAAGCAAAAACGGGCGATATGCCTCTCGTCCTTCACGGCGGTACGGGTATACCCACTGATATGATTAAAAAGGCAATTTCGCTCGGCGTTGCAAAAATAAACGTCAACACGGAATGTCAGCTTGCTTTCCAGGAAGCGACAAGAAAATACGTCGAAGAAGGCAAGGACCTCGTAGGCAAGGGATTTGACCCCAGAAAGCTGCTTGCCCCCGGCGTTGAGGCAATAAAGGCTACCGTAAGAGAAAAAATGCAAATCTTCGGTTCTATCGGAAAAGCTTAATAAGTAAAAAACGGCGAAAAAAATTCGCCGTTTTTATTTTTTCTTGTATATGTCCAGAAAATGGTTTGACATACCGACAAGGTCCTGTCGCTCGCATGTTGCCAATACGTATTTCAGATACAGCGCATATTCCTCATCATCCATTTCATCAACGACTTCACGCATATAATTGGTTGCCATATCCGTGCCAACAAAATGCAATCTTTCAACCGATAACCCCTCCATAAGTTCGTCTATATCCGATTTGCGGTAAAGCACAAAAATTTCCTGCGGTATTGAATTCAATTTAAAAGTGTCGGTGTCTGTTAATTCAACGTAAGGCTCCGTTTTTGTCATATGCTTTCCAAACAAAAACTGTACTACGGTTGCGTCGTTCCCGCAATACGAAACAAAGAGCATTCCTCCGCGCCTTGTTACCCGCAAAGCTTCGTATAAAGCTTTCTTTTGTTCTTCAACTGTAAACAAATGATACATAGGGCCCAAAAGCAATGTTACGTCATAAGTCTCATTTTCTATAAACGATAAATTAAGCGCGTTGCCTTGCCTTATGCTGATCCTTTCGCTAGCAACCGTATTCCTTTTGAAAATATCTATATTGTGTTCAACCAACTCAACCGCATCGACGACAAATCCTTTTTGCGCTATTGCATGACTGTATCGCCCTGTTCCCGCGCCAATTTCAAGAACTTTATCGCCGTTTTTTAAGTACTTGTCAATGTAAGTAATCGTAGTGACGAATTCCACCATTCCGTGTTTAGAGCGCAATCTTCCGTCCTCGTCATACGATTCATAATACGATTTTATTAAGTTTTCAACTTCCATATTACTTATCCTCCCGCATAAAAAGGTTAATTTTTTTTATTTTACCCACACTATTTTTATGAAAAAAAGATTTATCGTTATTACCGCTTTATGCACGTTACTCCTCTCTCTTCTTTCCGCCTGCGAAATGAAAAATGCAGGACCGTTAAAAGCTATCACTCACCCTTACATTGCGCAATACGAATGTATTGAGGCGACTTTGGGCGAAGAGAACATTTTGGACAAATTCGAGTTCATTACGGTGACTTTGCAAAATAAAGACACAATGGAACTTAGTTACAAATTTAAAGACGGAGAAACAAAAAAAGTTAAAAGCAAATACGATTTTGACTATAAAACCCATACTCTGACGGCGGAAATAGGCTTGTTTGGATATTCCTTTAAACAAGCAACGGTTATTGAAAAAGGCAAATTTACAGTTTCAAAATCTTTCGGCGGAAAACAACTTATAATGAAATTCAAGGCTCTATAAATTATCACCGTTATAGTTGCCCGTAATTTCCTCTATGCCCTCGACTTCCAACTTGTCGGGAACCGCCTGAACCTGTTGAACTTCTTCAACAGGTTCTTCTTTGCTCTCCGTATCGTTTATCTGCGTTTCATCGACGGGGTGCGCCACAACTTCATCATCGGACGTGACGTTGTCATAATCATATTTATTTAAGTCCTTATCTGCGTAACGCTCTTTTATCCAGGCCTGAAGCCTTTCTTCCTTTATGCGCCCGTATTCCAAAAACGCAAAAGAAACCAATACAAGCAAGAAAAACGAGATAAGCACTACTATAGCAAAGATATATTTCCATTCCATAACTTTATTTTAATACTCTTTTTATATTATGTCAATATTTGATTTGGTTTAATCTTCAAATTATTTGTTCAATAAGCGGCAAACGGAATTTTTTTCATAATTATAGGCCATAAAAAGTATATTATAGTTATGAAAAAAATATTATTTTGCGGCGGTGGCAGCGCAGGTCACGTAATACCGAATATTGCATTAATCGAACAGCTAAGCGAATACGACACCTTATATATTGGTACGGGCGCAATTGAAGAAACTATATGCAAAAACAACGAGATTAAATTTTATAGATACGATGCGGTTAAATTTGTACGGGGAA
The DNA here is from genome assembly GCA_910578655.1 of uncultured Christensenella sp. Classification (GTDB taxonomy): domain Bacteria; phylum Bacillota; class Clostridia; order Christensenellales; family Borkfalkiaceae; genus Coproplasma. Next base: position 3,800 of record CAJTQE010000060.1, on the reverse strand, counting down.
AAATATTTTGCAATCTTGCAATTCCTTTCAAACTTATCAGAAGCATTAAGCAAGCGGGCAAATTACTTGATAAAATTAAACCCGATTTGATTTTTTGTAAAGGCGGCTACGTCTGCATTCCGCCTGCTTTTGCCGCAAAAAAACGAAATATTCCCGTCCTTGCACACGAATCAGACATCGATGCAGGGCTTGCAAATAAATTAATCGCATCAAAATGTAAAAAAATGCTGACTGCGTTCCCCAGCACTGCCGCACAATTTAAAAACGGAAAATTTGTAGGAACGCCTATGCGCAAAAGCTTGTTTGCAAGAAGCCGCGAGCAAGCGAAGAGTATGTTCGGACTTGACGAACGCCCCACCCTTATCGTTTTCGGGGGTGGCAGCGGGTCTAAAATTATTAACGACAATATTCGTAAAATAGCGTTCGAGCTGTGTAAAAATATCAATATCCTGCATATTTGCGGAAAGGGAAACAAAGTTGAAACAAACATTTACGGCTATAAGCAAATTGAGTTTTCCGACGATATGGGGCTTGTTTACGCCTGTGCCGACGGGGCAGTTGCGCGGTGCGGCTCTAACTCCGCAAATGAGCTTATCGCTTTAAAAATTCCCACTCTGTTCATTCCCCTTGAAAATTCGGCAAGTCGCGGCGACCAAGTTAAGAATGCGGAATTTTTTCAAAGTGCAAACCTTTGCAGGACTTTGAAAGAAAAACAGCTTACGCAAGATACTTTAAAGAATGAAATTAGAGAACTTTGGAAAGACGATAAATTAAAAACCGCACTCAGCAAAAGCAAAATCGAGTGCGGAAACGATGCGATTATCAGAGAGATTAAATTAATCCTTCGATAAGAATTTTCAAACCTATACCAAACAAAACCAAACCACCGATGATTTCGGTTATGCTTGCATGCTTTTTAAAAGCTTTACCTAATTTTACACCGAAAAACACACCTATCGCACTTATAATAAATGTAACTACTCCGATTATCGCTACACTTAAAAACATATTCGGAATGCTGTCTTTAAGCCCTTCGGTTGCAGCAAAAGATATACCTATAAATAAAGCGTCAATACTCGTTGCAACACCTTGTACAGCCACTTCGGCAAATGAAAATTCTTTAAAATGCGTTTCCTCTTCGGGGGAGCGCATTTCTTTTATAGCGTCGAACAGCATTTTACCGCCTATTATCGCAAGCAAAATAAAGGCAACCCAGTGGTCTACCGCCTCGAAAACGGATTTAAAAGCCTGACTTAAACCGAAAGCCACGAAATAACCTATTATGGGCATAATGGCCTGAAATACACCGAACACTGCCGGAATCGCCACACTCTTCACCTTTGAAAGATTATGATAGCAAAGTCCATCTGTTATAGAAACGGCAAACGCATCCATTGCTAACGATGCCCCTATTAATAATACCTGTAAAAAAAGAACCCAAGTATACGTCATAAAGTTATCCTATTATATTAATTATCTTCGCATAATATAATTAAAATCTTATTATAAATAAAATTAATACCACATAAAGTAAACCGAAACTTTTGGGTTTTTGTGTTTAGCAAATAAAAATACTTCCGCAATTATGCAACTTATTTCCGAGCATAAATTTCAAGCGCTCTTTCGGTAATCTCGCTTTTGTATCTGTCAATATCGATATAACCTTTCCCTTTTTTATCGTACTTCAAATGTATGGTCGGTAACTCGATATTGAGCAATGCGTCGAGAAGCGGAACCGAATTTTTGAAATCTACAAGAATCTTACCCTCCGCGTACCCGTTGGCTTTTTGGTATTCATGCAGGTCTATCAGCGCACCCGCATCATCGGGGAGCGCGATATTTTCGACTTCTTCACCATATAAAAAGCGCGCGAAATTGTAAAGTCCCAAAGCAAAAAACGGGAACTGTTTGGTAAATTTATTTTCGCCGAATTCATTCGAGCGGCGCTTGCCTTTGCATATATTATCCAACTCTACGGAAAACCTGTCGAAATCTTTATCGACCAAACTCAAAAGACAGTTTGCAACCGCCTTTCCCTCGATTGTAGTTTTAGACTCAGAGTAACGCCTACCGGTATCGACCGCTTCCGCTCGCCACGCTTCCTCGCCGTAGTACAAATACATTACCAGATTTATCAGCCAACCTCTGCCGATTTTACTCTGTACGTTTTCCTTCGGGAAAAAACGCTCTATATCGTCGAAACGGTTAGACGACAGCAACGCAGACATCAGGTCCCAATCCGTTGACATCATGGAAAGCCGTTCCAGCGTGGTAACGGTATACAGCGTATCGTCAAGATAACGCATGTCGTCTTCCTTTAACGCAAGCATTGCGCCGAGACACAGAAGATTATAGTCGTCGCCGCCGAGCAGTCTGAGCCACATCTCAATTTGATATTCTTCGGGTTCGCCGAAGAAATCAATATTACGCCTGACCTGTTCACTCTCAAAGCTGTCTAAGTCACAATAG
>CAJTQE010000060.1:0-1321 GCA_910578655.1 uncultured Christensenella sp. | reverse complement strand
TTTACCCTGTATAGCGCGATAAAGTTCAACCAGCTTATCCTTTTGTGCTTTTATCATAATGTTGCGTTCTTATCCTTTATTACATATATAAATTCTGTTTTAAAATATCATCTGAAAATTACCGTTTCAGGCGTCACGCACTAAAACATATTTGCAATAGATAATATAATATTTTTTGTTTTTCTATAGTATCTTTAATCGTAAAGTTTACGGTGCAATCAACTCTACCTTAACCATAATAAAAGCCACGCCTTGTGCGTGGCTTTTATTATGGTTGAGGTGACGGGACTTGAACCCACGACCTTCTGGTCCCTAACCAGACGCGCTACCAAACTGCGCTACACCTCAATTCAACTGTTAACATATTTATTATACTTAAAAATAATTAAAATGCAAACAGTTTTACGGTGTTTTTCAAACAATTTCAAATTTATTTTAACAGTTTAACATTTGAATATCGCTGTTTCAAACGGTGAATATTCACCGTTTGGTTTGCGTCTTGCGTCGTAGTTGCCGAAAAGATATTCAAACTGCGGCAATCCGTTTATTTCATTTCGTTTATCGAAATTGCAGACAACCAAAACACTTTCGTGTTCAAGCGTCATCATATACGCAAAGTAGCCTTCATTTACCGTAACGTCTTTGAATACACCGTGACGGATGGCATTGCTTTCTTTTCTGAGAGCAAGAACTCTTTTGTAGAAATTGAATACGGACTTGTTACTATTTCTATCCTTTTCCAAATTTATTTCTGCACCCCTCGAATGCAGTTTAAGCCAGCTGCTTTCACCATCGCCGAAGCCGAAATTTTTTTCGCTGTTCCAACAAAACGGACGGCGTGTATTATCCCGACTGCCGAAATTTATCATTTCAACAAGCTCTTTTTTATCAATTATATTTTTCTTTTCATTATAATAATTGAGCGTTTCAACGTCTGCATAATTAATTATATCGCCGTAATACGGGTCGGCCGAACCGTATTCCTGCCCTTGATAAATAAAAGGTATACCTTTTAACAAATAGAACATTGCCGCATACATTGTTGCGCATTCATAGCGATACTCTTTATCATTGCCTAATCTGGAAATAAAATGCGCCTGGTCGTGATTATCGGTAAGCAGCGGATATAAAAGACGATTCTTTTCAGAGAAATATTGCCAGCGCACAAGGTCGCTTTTTATCTCGTCATAAGTAAACGGCTGTTTTACAAATTTATCCCACGTTCTGCCGTGATTAAAATGGTCAAACTGAAAGACGCACGAAAGCTCGTTTCTGTCCTCTCCGCAAATTTTCGATATTTCGTCCTCACTGAACGAACATT
>CAJTQE010000059.1 GCA_910578655.1 uncultured Christensenella sp. | reverse complement strand
ATTACCGTATCCAAATGCGCGCCCGTATCGAATTCGGCGGGGCAGACGAGATTACCCACGTTTTCAAGGAAAATCAAATCAAGGTTTCCCCCAAAACCGTCTATGCCCTGCTTTGTCATACAAGCGTCAAGATGACACATTCCGCCCGTATGAAGCTGAATTGATTTACAGCCTGTTTTACCGGCAACGCGCACTGCGTCGATATCGTAATCAATATCGGCTTCCATTACGCCTATTTTCAGATATTGTTTAAGGCGGTTAATAAGTCCTACGAGCGTGGTTGTCTTACCCGCGCCGGGCGAAGACATTACGTTTATCAGAAAGGTTCCCCGTGTACGTAGCTCTTTCCTCAGCTTATCCGCTTCAAAATCGTTATCGTCGAAAACGCCTTTTTGTAAAAGTATCGTCCTTACCTTACCCATAACCGCCTTTTAATGCTTTTCAGTTTATTTAAAGAATCTTTCTATCAGGTCACGGCTGTATTCAACAGTTTCTTCCATATCGCCGAATGACATAACCTCGCCTGCGTAGTACGTATTGTCCTTGCCCTGCATTGCTTCAACCTTGTCGTACCAGCCGTCGGCATAGTCCTTGGAAGAAACGTGAGGGAAGTAATACCAGTCGTCGATACGCTCGGTAACGTCAACGGGTAAACCGCACTTGGTCATATCTGCAAGAGTGGTGTCGCGCGCTTCATCAAAAGGAACGTCCTCCATACCCTCGTGGTTTCTCAACGTAAAGGTTACGAGAGGCTGGTCAGTAATTTCCGACTGCGGCCAGCGGTGATAGAACACCATCAGGTGTCCGCGCGTTTCGTTGGTCATATTTTCAAAGAAGTAGTAAGAAATGTCGGGACAATTGCCTTCGGCAGTTCTGACAGCCATAGTAAAGTATTCTTTATGTACAATCTTTGAAAACAGCTCTTTCTCCTCATCTCTGGGGTCGCCGTATTTCAAGAACAGTTCAAGCGGCGTGCAGATAATGAGCTTGTCAAATTCTTCGACTTTGCCGTTTACCGTTACGTAAACTTTACCGTCTTTGCGCTCTATATTCGTTACTTCGGAATTGAGATTTACGGGATGCTTGAGGTGTCTGTTCACGCCCTCCCATATAGACTGCGTACCGTCTCTCCACGTCCACAGCTTTCCGGTGGAAAGGAATTGCTGAACGGTGAACGCGTCAAGATATTTCAAAACGTATGCGGCGGGAATTTCGTCAAAGTAGCCGTATCCGAAAGAAGTGAAAGGACCTTTCCAGACAAGAGTCGCATCCTCGCACTTGTTCTTTTTCAAGAATTCGGAGAAGGGCATAGACAGCTCTTTGAGGTTAGGGTTAACTCCCTCTATGCGCTTTAATTTCATTTTGGGCGAAGGGCAAAGACCTTCATACCTGCCCTGCGCAACGCCGCGGTGTCCGTTTACGTCATATCCGTAATATTTTTTATTGAGAAGCTTATTGAGCTTTTTCATCTTCATAAACTTTTTCAAGAGAGCAAGCTTTGAAGATTTCTGCGGCGTGCCGTCGGTCATCATAAAGCGACGTCCCATAGGAGGACCGTCGAGGTGGGTGGTGCCGCCGAATTCCTCACATTAATGATCGGCGAAATACGTTTCGCAGCCCATGACAGCGCCCATTTCAATCGTTCTGTCTTCCCACTTGCCGTCGGACGTTTTACACTTCATCATAGGCGAAAAAGCCTTGCCGCCGACGCGGTCGGTCTTTTCGTAAATGACGTAGTTTTCATACCCTTTTTTTTCAAGATACATTGCCGCGCTTGTGCCTGCGGGACCGCCGCCGATAATACAGATTCTGATGTCCTTATTATTCATATTTACTCCTTATCTTACAGTAAAACTGTATTTTTTCATATAATATATTACTACTTTTTAATCGATAAGTAAATACCTATTTCAAAAAATTTTCATTTTTTTATCTTTTTCTTTAAACCGAGAATATAGCGTTCGGCGTCGTCAATATTACAAATTACTTCGAAAAATTCGTTAAGTTTTGCCGCCTCCCTTTCAGCGGGCAGCAAAGATACGGAAATATCGGAACGCCCCGAGTGATAGCCGTTTATACGCTCACGGCTTTCATCGAACAAAATCCACAGCGTGCCGGAGTCGTTTAAAAGCGAATTTGCTTTTACCGCAAAATTCTCCTTATCCATAAAATGCGGATAGGCGTCAAAGACGACTATGCAGTCGTAAAGCTCCGTGTTTTTAAATTCGTAGAAATCGGCAACGTAATAATTGACTTCCGGATTATTTATCCTTGCTTTTTCAATCATTTTTTCGGATATATCCACGGCGTCGACGTTGCGGCATACTGTTTTCAGATAACCGTCTATAACGCCCGTTCCGCAGCCCGCGTCAAGCACGCTGCCGCCGGCAGGCAAGCTCACTTGCGAAAAAAGAGCGCTGATTGCCGTTTCGTCAAGAGTGGATTCCTTTCTCCAATTTTCAGCAAGACCGTTGAAAAATTGCTTTTGCTTTGCAATGTTTTTGCTGTGATGCGAAAGGTCGAGATATCTGTCGCTTTCACGGATAAGGCGGTATTTTTTTGCAAGAGTAACCACCGTTGGAATAAGCAAAATCTGAATAACTATCGCGGGCCAGCAGGTTACGAAATAACCCGTAAAAAAGATTGCCCACGAATATTCGGAACGCGTTCCGCCGAGAAAGAGAAGATACGCCACGAATCCGCCGACTATTCTGCCCGCAAGCATACTTAAAATAAGCGTCAATATTGCGTCGGGAATTATTTTGCCCGTTTTGATAATGCGGAAAAGCAAACCCGTGACCGTGCCGTAAACAAGCAGCTCAGCCATCATATTAGGCAAAAAAGCAACGGAAGGCATACCCGTAAACAGACAGGACATAAGCGGGCAGACGAGCCCGACTATCGCGCCGTACATAGGTCCGCAAAGGAAACCCGTAATAAAAACGGGCAAATGCATAGGCGCGAATATATTTCCGCCGTTGGGTATCGCGTGGAACGCCATAGGCAAAAGTATACCGACCGCAAGCATTATCGCCGAAAAACAAAGCTTCTTCGTATTACTCATTTTTAACTTTCTCTATTTCTCCTCTGAGATATTTTTCAAGCCCTTCAAGCCCGTCGTTTTTAAGTGCGGAAGTAAAAAATACGGGTACGTGCGGGTTGCGTAAATGCACGTTCTTTTCTGCGTTTTCAAACGAAAAATCGAATACGGGCGACACGTCTTTTTTAGTAATTGCAACCGCCGAAGCCACTTCAAACATTAAAGGGTATTTTAAAGGTTTATCATCGCCCTCGGGAACGGACAGAAGTACTAAGTTTTTCGTTGCGCCCGTATCGAATTCGGCGGGGCAGACGAGATTGCCGATATTTTCGAGGATAACTACGTCAAGTCCGTCTACGCCCAGTGCGCAAAGACTGTCATACGACATCTGGCAAGTGATATGGCAAGCTCCGCAAGTGTGCATCTGAATTGTTTTAACTCCCGTTTCCGATGCTATTTTTTCCGCGTCTACAGCCGAATCGATATCCGCCTCTATGACGCCGACGGCATAATCCTGCTTTAACCTGTTTATAAGGTTGATAAGCAGAGTGGTTTTTCCGCTCCCCGGCGACGACATAACGTTAAGAAAAAATATTTTTTTGCTTTTAAGCTCTGCCTTTATTTCTTTTGCCTGCTCGTTATTTCTCGACAGAACGTTTTCTTTAATCTCTACAATTTGCACGCTACTCATAAGCCTATTTTACACCCAAGTTCATTTTTCGTCAAGATTTATAACTTTTTTTTAATAGTTTTTTAGCGAAACCGCCGAACTTTTCCGCTTGCGGTACGCTAACCTTGCAGCGCACAAAAAAAGGAAGGCTTTCGCCTTCCTTTTTATCCGCAATTATTTGCGAGGATTTTTGATATTTGCCTGTACCACCGTGTGTGATCGGAGGTCACCCACTTTTTCATTGATTATCATCATAATTTACTCTCCCTAAATAATGAGTATATGCATAGTTTAACAAATAAGGACATTAATGTCAAGCCTTTGAATACGTTACTCCATCGTATATGAATTAAATATCTATTTCAAATACACCCACCAGGAGTTAAAATAACCTTTGTATGTTTATAGCCTTTATTTTCACGACTACACTCCATAACAATAAAATAATCATCATCATTTTCTGCTTTTACAACAATACCTTGTGAGTAAGCTGTTTTCCAAAGTGGTTTCACTCCATAATAAGACGAGACAAACTCATTCGTTGGATTTGGCGCATCTACATTAAAGCCATTTTCAAATAACCATGCGTGATAATTCTTTAATGCTGGAGGAGGTCCCATTACTTGAAAAGACATAAATATTGCAGCTTGGAATTCTATTTCAGATTCCATATCTATTACATATTTTTCAGTCGAATCAAGTTCATATCCATCGCTTGAAAACTTGTTATCAATGTGTTCATATAATTTTATTTTTTTCATATATCACCTCAATCTCCTATTCTTCCTCGGGTCTTGTTCCCGAATACGGTTGTTTTTTTGAAACGAACTCATCCACAGCCAAAAATGAACGACCTAAATCATTTAAACTAAGTGTCATCATATATTCCACCACTTCACCCGAATGATCTTTGCTTCGCATTGAATTCAGTTTTGATCGAAATTCTTCAAAAGTATCTCCAACAATTATCCACTCACCGTCCTCTTTATCATAATAGCAGTGCAACTCACGCCATAGGCTTTCGTCATCATTTTCAAAGAAATCTTCATCAGACGAAAAATCGGCCCATGGAAAAAGTCGCGGAAACACATCTTTATATGGAGTAAAAGGAAACCAATATGGATAAGCATATTTTACAATACCATTTCCATCATCTACTATTAACTCCGTGTTCCCCTTTCCACTACTCTTGTTTACCCACTCGGTAGAATGCAACTTAACTACTCCACCGTTTTGAATAATTTGCATAAATTTCTTCTGCGACAATAGAAAGTTATAATTTACGATATGTTCAGGTAGATTATTAAAAGAAAGGAGCTTATTATTTGATGCTGCATCCAAGAAAACTTGATTTAAAGGAACCTTTACAAAAAAACCTTTTCCTGTTCCTCTTTTAGTTCTTTCTATAGTTTTTTCGGTAAGTTCTTGCCACACACATATACCATCATCAGGGTTATATAGAACCACGATGCAAGGCAAAGAATTCATAGTCCAATAATTATATTGTCTTTCGTCAATATCACGAAAAACAATATAACCGTCTTTCTTCTCTTTAAACCAACTTGCTCCTGATTTAATTTGTAGCGCAAGAAGCTGTTGCGGCTTACCAGATGAATCAACAAACTCCATATGAGCATCAATACCAACATCATCTATTGGCTGTACTCTAAACATCCATTTGTTTTTTGCTGCAATTAATCCGCAATAATGCACACCTATTTGTTCTGTTGAATTTGCCATAATAATCCTTTTTGTAAACCTACCTTAATATTTGTTGTAATAAACTTTGTATTTATTGTTAAATTTCAAAATAATCCCAATCATTTCTTGAAAATCTTGTTTCGTTAAAATTTCTGATTTTAGGCATAGCTACAACTAGTAACTTCTTGGGGCGAGTCATTGCAACATATGCTATTCTCATTTTTTCATCAGTCAGATCGCCTTCCGCTAAGAACTTAGGCGTTAAAGTAGACCCTCTAGTACTTTCCACTACTAGCATAAGCGCATCATAACTCTCCCCCTTTACTCCGTGAATAGTTGATAAGGTAAAATTGTTGTGCACTTCTTTATTCCCAAAGAAAGAACTCAATACTTCATTCTTAAAGTTCGGAAAACTTTGGTCCCGCTGCTTTATTTGTATAACTATTTCTTTCAATGAATTAGGAAGTTTTTTTATAATTTGGTTCGTGGATACAAAATCAGAAAGACATTTTTTAGCTTCTGCCACCCAATCCGATAATGCTAACGTTGCCAAAGGAAGCGAAGTTAACAGTTGTAAAATTGCATTTTTCCAGTCACTGTAAGTAACATATTTTTCTACTTCATTTTCTAATGATATCTCTATATCTTCCAAATCTTTTACTGTTAAAGAAAATATTGCTTTTTCAAGCAATTCAAACGCTAATTTACGATTACCATAAAGAAAATTATACGAAGCCTCTGCAATTCGTTCAGTTTCGGAATTTTTCCATAAGCCTTCAACATAATTTTTTGAATTAATTCTTCCACGAGAAACAACTGCCGATTTATTTAATTCAATATTATTAGTTTCACAAAAATGCTTGAATTTTGGAATAATCTCTCCGCGTTGAGTGTTCAAATCATAAAATAAAAGAATTGGTTTAACAGGAAAATCTTTATGCTCCGCGGCAGATTTATTAGCAGGTTTATCATAATAAGTTTCTGAAAAGGCTTTTGTAGCGTTGCATATAAGTTGAGAACTTCGAAAATTATGTGTTAAATACAACGCACGCCAATTTGGATTGTTTATTTTGTCTACAAAACATTCTCTTTTTGCTGTTCTCCATTCATAAATCGATTGATCGGGATCGCCGACTAATATTACTTCTTGTAACCCCGCAGCAATCAACAATTCAAAAATCTTCATTTGGTCTTTTGATGTGTCCTGTGCCTCATCAATGATTATGACAGGAAATCTTTCAACAATTGCCTTTGCAATATCTGGATGATTTTTCAATAACAGCGATGACTGGTACGGTACTTCATTTTGAAAGTAACAGTTTTTACGATGCATCCTTTCAATATAAGACCGACAAGGAATTACGCCCCTATTTTCAGCGCATTCAACTTTTTCTTCTTTAAAATAAGTTTCTCTATTTTCTAATACTCTGAACTGTTCAATTTTCGAAATGCAATCTTTTTTATAGCAATCATTACGCCAAAATTGATACGTTTGTGCGGATATAGCCTTTATATGTAATTTTGGCCGACAGCTATTTGTCGATAATAGGTATCCAAATCTCAAGAAAATGTAATTATCAATAAAACTATCAACTGTACCTATAAAATGTGGATAATCATAAAAACACGCATCTCCTTCTTCCTGGACAATTTTATTTTTTATTTCATCACACGCTACATTCGTGAAAGAGAGGACAGCGATGCCTGAATGGGCCTTATTCCATCCTTTTTTATATTTAAGAAATTTTGTAGCTACAATGGTCGTTTTACCACTTCCGGGGCATGCGCAAAGAACAATTTTCCAATTAGCATCTAAAAATTTTTGCTGCTCATCAGTTATACCCATTTAGTCTTCTTCCCTTGTTACGGCATAAATTGCTTTTTTAATATACTCTGGAACTATAAAACTATCTTGATTTTCTTCTATCCCATTACTCAATATTTGCGCAAATCGAGCCTTATCATATGAACGTGACCTTATAAATAACCATATCCGAATAGTTTTATAAACCAAATCCTCTTCCTTCTTTACTAATTCTTCAAGTTTTGCGCCTGATGTTGGATGCAGTAATTTAATTGCCTTTAAAATCGTCTTTATATTTTCCTCTTTTGAAGCAAGCTCGAATTCTAATGTTTTATATGCAGTATTTATATTGACGCCACTATCATCACTTAACTTCCTTGCTTTTTTACATCTATCAGATTCCTTCCCTTTTGACAACTTCGCATATATATCAGCCAAAATTGTTTTATCACAGTCATAGTCGTAATCTAAAGATATATAGGTTTCCTCATTTCCTTTGTCTGTACATCTGTCGTCATCAGTAACTATAGAGCAATTTATTATTGTGCCAACAACAGTCTTATTACATAATACATGGACAAACGGTAAAAAAGCTGTACCGTCAACATTTACAATCTCCACAGCATATGTAGTCAAATTTCTATTTAATATTTTTGCAAAAGTAGGGATAAGTATAGCTTCACTTATGCCCTCAACTAATAATACACCTCGCGAGAAAAGCATCTGCGATTTCGTTACATCCAAGTATTTTTCCAAATAATTTTTTTCTAAAATATCCAACGTAGAATCAACTAATGGAAAACATTTAGTCCTATGATTATAATTACATAAAACATTTATCGTATCAATTTTAAGTTGTGATGTTAATGTGGGAGAATGTGTTGTAAATATTATTTGTAATGATGAAGATTTTTCAATTTGTTCTTTAAAAAATTGATATATCAATGATTGCAATTGCGGATGCAAATGAGCCTCTGGTTCCTCTGCCAAAAGTAGGTTCAATAATATATCATCTTGAGTTAAAGACATATCCCCCAATACTGTAGAAATAAATAGCAAATTATTATAGCCTAAACCATTTTGGAATAAGTCAAATGAGAACTTACTTATTTCTTTTAAATATAATTTTTCTCCTTCTGTCATTTCTTCAAAGATTTCGGAATACTTTTTTACATCTAAAAAAATCCCCTCCGCATCTTCATCAACTAAATCTTTATGTGTAGAACAACGTTCCATTATCTGGGGAAAATATTTTGAAGTTTTATCAACAAAACTCCAACGAGGTAATATCCAAGTTCTTAATGATGACGCAATCGAATCGAACTTTGGGTCAATATAACCTATGTCAATTTGTTGATGCAAAACCTCATGCTCAATACTAACCAAATTTTTATTGATTATTTCTCTTATTTTAGATATAGGTTCTTTCTGTAAAAGCGCATTATTAGCTTTTACTAATTCATTGACCAAATCTTCTTTTTGCTCAGGCGTTGTGGCAAGAGCACCTAAAAGATTAGCAATCTTACTATTTCTATTAGGCCTCATTTCATTTTCAGCATCTCTTAACGCTCCAAGATAAACGAGATTGATTGCTTCTAATGTGTCGGTGGAAAGCTGATTCCCTTCAACTTCACCACCCCAAATCGAATATTTTATTCTTTCTTTGCCTGCTTCATTTTTAGTAAGAAAAAACCTTATATGAAATTCACCCTCATTCGTACCAGGTTTCCAAATTTCAATAAGATATTTCGGAACATCTGCTAAATAAATATCAAATTGCGCTTCATTTGCAAGACCGCCTTTGGCATCTAGATGAAAATCTGTTTTTGCAAAATAAATATCCTTTTTATACTGTATTATGGATACAGCAATTCTTAAAGCGGAAATAATTGCTGACTTGCCAGCATTATTTTCACCTACAATAGCATTAACTCCTTGATGAAATTTTAATATAACGCCCGCATCATCAAAATTTCTAAAATTTTTGATTCTAAATTCTTTAATGTACATTATTACCTTCCTGAAAATTGTTCTAACCGTAAAGAGTCGTATTTTTCATCTTGCGCCAAACTTGTTTTTTTGCGGAAGACTGACCTTGAATTCCCGAAGATTACAAACACACTAAAAGTTATAATCTTAACCTAATCCTTTAATTTAAGCGATTCGACCAGCTTATAAACTGTAGTGCTTGAAACCCAATTCCATATCGGTTGCCGTTGTTGATTGGGATATTTTTTGTTATACTCTTTCACATAATTTTGATATATAATTTTTGAGTTTTCCATAGCTTTTTTATAGTTAGGAATGAAACATTCTTTTAATAGTTTCTCATCGGTTTTGCTATATGTTCTATTACTACCACTTTTTTTTAAGAGCTTGTCCAACTCACCAATATAATAACCTAATTGCAATGTAGTCTTACACTTTTCAAAATGCGATATCAACCATACTTCAAATGCCACGTTGGAATAAGCAATTTTTATTCCACTTTCTTCAGCTTGCTTTAATGCTGGAATTAGACGTTTGTCTTTATATGTATAATCAATATCAAAGACGCACCAAACTTGGTTTGCTTCTGAAATATATCTCTGGGCATACTGAACTAATCCCAAAGGATCGGCATTTTCAAAAATAATTTTAACGTCATAAACGCTGCGCTTCGCCTTTAACAGTTTAAAGTAATTATATTCCGTTTGCTCGCCGTTTGTAATAATATAAAATACATTTCGAGCAGTAAATCTATCTGATCTTCTTGCCATATCCCACCTCAATCCTTATTCGCCATATCGGGAAGTTTAGCATAAAAACCGGCAAGATAGCGTTTGCTAAACAAGTCTGTTTTTCTTACATTCTTATAATCTGATAATGATACCAAGCTGCTTTCGCCATGCTTATCTTTACTTGTAAAATATATTTGGTCACGACGCAAATCCTCGTCCATTAGCATAACGTTATGTGCAGTGCAAATTAGTTGAGCATTTTTAGGATTTGTATCAATTGAGTTGAAAAGCTTAATTATATAGTCTGCAACAAGAAAGTGCAATTTAGCGTCGATTTCATCTATAACGATTACTCTGCCTTGATCCAATGCTGCAAGTATCCACCCCAAATAACATAATAAACGAGCCGTCCCTTCGGAATTAAACCCTGCATTTTTATATAATAAAATATCTTTTTTACCTTTAACTCTACCTTTCACATCATAGACATCAAAAAATGTTTCTAAGTCTATATTATAAAGATTTTTTTCTTCTTGTTTTAACTGCCCGAACGAAGCAGGATTGATCTGTATTTGAGCATTAAAGTTAAGAATATCATTAAAATTAGCCATATTGGCAACTTTATCCTTCTTCACTCTTATGTCCTGAATACCAATATCTGCTAATTTTAAAATTCTTAATGCCTGATCTTTATACTTGCCATTTTCCATTGTATAGATATCCAAGATGTTAGCGTCATTTTCAAAAACTATCAATAAGTTTTGAAACCACTGCATAACATCGTTTAAATATGGTGCAATATCTAAATGGAAGTTATTACCAACAGACAAGAAAAGTGTTTTTTCCGAAATGTTTATTAATCTTGTTGCTTGTTTTGATAAACCTATAATTTCGAGTTCATTATCCGTGCGCTTAAATACAGGAGTTAATCTCTCTTTTCTACGTTCTAACCATTCCGATTTGACAACACCGTTTAATAACGTAAAGCCGTATTTGTAGTAAGAAGCGTTGTAAATGATTTCCACTTCATAGGTACTTTCTTCATTTTGAGCATTATCATAAAATGCAAAGGTTTCATTGGCAGCAACAATAGGAAACTGTGATGCCGACATTAATAATACGTTTTTCATATATGCTAGTGCTTTTAAAACATTTGACTTGCCAGATGCATTCCCGCCAAAAATAACAGCGGATTTTATAAACTCATTTTCATCTTTAGGCATTAATTTACTATCAACATTAAATGTATTGATTTC
>CAJTQE010000058.1:7137-11652 GCA_910578655.1 uncultured Christensenella sp. | reverse complement strand
CAAAAGTAATCAAATCGCTATGTTTTATTTTGTTTATAGGTGTTTAAGGCTGTTTCTATATTGTTTAAGTTCGCTTTCACAAAAACGGGTCAATATTTCATCTATTACCGTTAATACTGCATTTCTTTCAAAAGGAATATCGCCGTGCAGTTGTACTGCATTAGACGCGCCAAGAGCGGCAAAATGTGTTTTAATATCTAAACCTTTTACAAGCATTTTCAACTCCTCGTATTTTTCCGTTTCGCTTTCTTCTGTCCAATTTCCGTTTTGAATTTCGCCGTATAATTCTGACGTAGGGTAAATTGTCAACATTGACGCACCGACGATTTTCGGGTTTAATTGATTAAATACTTTTAATGTATTTTCAACGCCTTGCTTGCTTTTACCTTTGCCGTAAATACCCGTAAGATAGAAAAAGTTATATTCCAGCCCGGCCTCGTCGAGTTTACGGCACTGTTCCAAAATGTCGGCAGAGGTATAGCCCTTGTGCATAAATGATAAAGCCTCGTCGTCGCCTGTTTCAACGCCGATTGTAATTCCGTTATAACCGCAACTATGTAACTGTTTTAACTCGTCAACGCTTTTCGGCGTTATGTCGGTTATACGCGCAAAACAGCCGATAGTTTTTAATCGGTTAAGATATTGTTTAGATAAATATGCTATTTGCCGTAATTTTTCCGTTGATAATACAAACGGATTTGCTCCGACTAAAAACATTCTCGTTACGTCGGGGGTAAAATAACACAACTCTTTCAAATCGTCCTCTATCTCGTCAATAGGCGACATTTTGAATTTGAAAGGTATATCTTCGTATAATGTGCAAAATTTGCATTTATGGTGTGTACAACCCGCTGTAACTTGCAATAGAGCCGACCAAGCCTCATAAGGTGGACGCCAAACTGTTCCCGTGTAGTGCATAAATAAAATACCGTCCTTTTGTTTTTCTTTATTATAAAGCATAGTAGTATTGAAATACAAGTACTGTCTTTATTTAGTAGTACTATCAAAAATGATACTAATAGGTTTGACTTACTTTTTTCAATACTCTATAATAGAAAAAAGGAGTTAATATGACAGACAACAAATTCAGAAAAAGAGAAGTAATGGCGCGGTGTGTTCCTATGAATACGTTACAAGCCGTTTTAAGCGGTAAATGGAAATTCCTTATTCTTTGGTATATCGCTTTTTATAAAGTGCAACGTTTTGGCGAATTATTGCGCAGAATGGACGGTATCACGCAATCGACTTTAACAAAACAGTTGCGTGAATTAGAGGACGACGGTTTTATACACCGCGAAATTTATAAAGAAATTCCGCCGAAAGTAGAATATACTTTGACAGAACTCGGCAAAAGTTTTGTTCCCGTTTTAACGCAAATGATGATGTGGAGCCAAACTCATTTGTGTTCTGATTATGTATGCCCTTATTCGGAAGAAGAAATAAATGAAATGCTTTCAGAGAATGAGGGTAAATAGGGTAGCGCTGTTTCGCTTAATTTAAAGGCTTGCCAAAAGTAATTATAAGTGGTACAATAATAAAAAAGAGGGGGGATGAAATGGAATTTTTTAAAAGCGTTTCCGAGGTGTTCGATTTAATAGTAAATTATCTTGTATTATTTGTCGAGTTAATCGGTATCGTAATTTTGATATACACGGTTGTGCTTGCCGTTATAGGTCTGATAAAGCGTCAACCTCATACGCGGCTTAAGCTTGCAGAGGGGATTGCGCTTTCCTTGGAGTTTAAAATGGGCGGAGAGTTGCTGCGTACAGTCATAGTCCGCGAATGGAACGAGCTGCTTATTCTCGGCGCGATAATTCTGTTGCGCGCTGCGCTTACGTTCCTTATACAGTGGGAAATTAAAATAGAGCGCAAAAACGGAAGTCTTTCCGACGAGCAGCTTCACGATATAAAAACACCGCTGACGCAGGATATGAAAAGCAAAAAATCAGACGAGAAATCTAATAAGGAAGATATGTAGGTTTATATTGATAGACGGAGTATCGTACTTAAAAGCGGACGAGGATAATTTTAACGTATGTTCGCTTGATAATTTTATTTTAAGTCAAAACGTAAGCAGCTGCTGGCGCTTAATCGACGGCAGCTATAAGCTGACGCCCGTTGCTTACACCGAAGATTGGAATTTATCAGAAAAAAGAGCGCTGGCGGCTAAAATTATATATTATGTTAAAAATGGTTCCGTTGCTTTTATTGCCGTAAACAACGGGCAAACCGTTGGATTTGCGCTTTTAAACAAATCGTTGTTCGGCAGTAAAAGTCAATACGCAGACCTGGCGGAATTTTACGTTTCGAAGCCGTATAGAAGAAAAGGAATAGGCAAAAAACTGTTTCATTTATGTTGTGTGCAGGCTGAAAAGTTTGGAGCGGAAAAATTATATATTTCGGCGCATTCTGCCGAAGAGAGCATTTCCGCATATAAAAAATACGGCTGCAAACTCGCTGAGGAACCCGATAAAGCACACTCGCTTAAAGAGCCTTTCGATTTACAGCTTGAATTTAGGCTCGGTATTTACGAAATAACCGACAAGAAAAAATACACGTCGCTTTTTTTACTTGCCGACGAACAGCCTGAAATGGTTGAAAAGTACATAAACGACAGCAGAACTTTCGTCCTTGACGACAACGGCATCAAGGGTGAAATCACAGTAAAGGACATAAGCGGCGGAATCCTTGAAATAAAAAATTTGGCGGTTTATCCGGAGTATCAAAAGCAAGGCTGCGGCAAAAAACTAATTGACTTTATAAGCGCTAAATTTAGCGGCGAATACGACATTTTACAGGTTGGTACGGGTAAAAGCCCTTTAACTTTACCGTTCTATAAAAAGTGCGGTTTTACAGTATCGCACACCGTCAAAAATTTTTTCGTTGACAATTACGACCACGAAATACAGAGGCAGGCGTAGTACTTAAAGATATGATTTACCTGCAAAAAAGTTTGAAGTTGCAGACTTTGACAAAGCATAAAAGAAATTAAAAAATCCGTGATTTAAGTCACGGGTTTTTTGTTTGGTTTATATTCCACAGAAGCTATGGTTGCAAGGAAAACTCTCGTTGCACCGGTTTTAAATAGTTTTAAGCTTATTGCCTCAGCTGTCGCGCCGGTAGTAAGCACGTCGTCCACAAGCAGTACGTTTTTATCCAAAAGCGGCAGTCCGTTTTGCTGTTTAAAACAGTTTTCAAGATTTTTTGCACGCTCCCTTATTGAGAGAGTCTTTTGCGCAGGGGTTTCTTTTACCTTTTTAACTACGTCAACGACGGGAATATTTACCCTTTCTGAAATACTTTCGGCAAGTAATTTTGCCTGATTATAACCGCGCTTTCGTTCGGCCTTTTTAGTCATAGGAACGAAAGTAATATAGTCAAATGGGGAAAGCTCGCTAAATTTTCCGACTATCATATCGGCAAAATATTCTTTTAAATACGGTTCGCCGTTTTTGAATTTGTGAATCAGCGTAACAATTGTTCCTTCGTAAACGAAAGGTGAAACCGCACCTTCGAAAAGCGGAGGGTTGGATTTACACTCAATACAAATTTCCCGTCGAAATGTCTTTCTTCCGCAGATAGGACAAAATATTTTGTTGTTGAACACCGTCTTTTCAAGGCAGGCAGGACAAAGGTTATTGTCAAAAGTTTCAATTCCGCAGGCATCGCAAGTGAAAGACCGAGGAAAAAAGCTTTCCTTTAAAAACTTCTTAAAACTCATAAATATTTTTTTAATGTTGCGGATTTGTCAACGCGTTCCCACGGTAAGCCGCTTTTTCCGAAATGTCCGTAAGCGGCAGTCTGCTTATAAACGGGTGCGCGCAGCCCAAGCTGTTTAATTATGGCGTAGGGGCGCAAATCAAATTCTTTTACGACTATATCCGCAATTTCTTCGTCCGAAAGTTTGCCTGTTCCGAAAGTATCGACAAACACCGAAACGGGGTGGGAAACGCCTATTGCATATGCAACCTGCAATTCAATCTCGTCGGCAAGCCCTGCCGCAACGATATTTTTACAGATATATCTTGCCATGTACGCAGCCGAGCGGTCGACTTTGGTTGCGTCTTTGCCCGAAAAAGCTCCGCCGCCGTGCGCGCATCTTCCGCCGTAGGTATCAACGATTATCTTTCTTCCGGTCAGTCCGCTGTCACCTTCCGGCCCGCCTATTTCAAATCTCCCCGTAGGGTTAATTAAAAACTTGGTTTCGCCGTCGATAAGCTGTTTAGGCAGATTGCCCAGCGCAAGTTTTTTCAAATCTTCTTTCAATGTGCTTTGATTTACAGTATCGTCGTGCTGAGCCGAAATGACTACCGTATCGATACGTTTGGGAAGTTTTCCGTCGTATTCAACAGTGACCTGAGTCTTACCGTCGGGGCGAAGATAAGGCAGCCGATGCGACTTTCTCGCGTCCGAAAGACATTTTGCAAGCTTATGCGAAAGTGCGATAGGCAGGGGCATAAGCTCTTCGGTTTCACGGCACGCGTAGCCGAACATCATACCCTGATCGCCTGCACC
>CAJTQE010000058.1:0-7110 GCA_910578655.1 uncultured Christensenella sp. | reverse complement strand
GCCGTTCTTGTTTTCAAGCGAGCTGTCAACGCCCATTGCAATATCGGGGCTTTGGCTGTGTATCGCAACTG
Source organism: uncultured Christensenella sp. (assembly GCA_910578655.1). Lineage (GTDB taxonomy): Bacteria > Bacillota > Clostridia > Christensenellales > Borkfalkiaceae > Coproplasma. The sequence goes on along the minus strand of CAJTQE010000058.1, from coordinate 7,039 downwards.
TAATATTAACTTTGTCATAGGCGAAGCAGCCGAAATCGTAACCGATATCTTTTATAGTCTGCCTTGCAACCTTTTCGTAATCGACGGCGGCGGTGGTGGTCACTTCGCCCATAATAACCAACCTGTCGTATGCAGCGCAGCACTCAACCGCACACCTTGCCATATCGTCGGTTTTCAAAATCTCGTCAACTATGGAATCCGAAATCGCATCGCACAGCTTGTCGGGATGCCCCTCGGTAACGCTTTCGCTTGTAAATAATTTTTTCATAAAAGTCCTCTTATATGTATTAAACCCCTGCTCGGCCGAGCAGGGGTAAATCACTTTTATAAGTCCCATAGTTCTCGGCGTTAGCACCTTGCGTTGCAGGTTGCTGTGTGGTCTAAGAGCCGTTCTCTCGCACACTCTTTATAGGTTTTGATTAATATAACATAAAAATCAAATAATGTCAAACAAAACTTGCAATTATGCGCCGATTAAATTATAATAATTATATGAAATGTACGCAATGTCCTGTATCCTGCGGTGCGGACAGACAATTTAAAAGCGGATATTGCGGTGTTGGCGGAGTACGCATAGCCAAATACTATCTTCACCCGTTTGAAGAACCGCCGATATCCTTCAAAAACGGAAGCGGCTGCGTCTTTTTTTGCGGCTGTTCCCTAAAATGCGTATTCTGTCAAAACTTTGAACTTTCACGAAACACTCGCGGCAAAGATATAACGGTGGAAGAGCTTGCCAAAATTTTCAAAAGTCTTGAAGATGCCGGGGCGGAAAATATCAACCTCGTAAACCCTACGCACTATTTATCCGATATAGCGCAAGCCCTTTCGGTTTATAAACCCAAAATTCCTATCGTCTATAATACGCACGGCTACGAAAAAATAGAAAATTTGAAAATAGCCGACAAATTCGTCGATATATATCTGCCCGATATAAAGTTTATCGATCCGTTACTTTCGCAGCGTTACACGGGAAGAGATGACTATGCGAAGTTTGCGCTGCCTGCAATAGAGTTTATGGCAAATAAACCTTTGCAAATGACAGACAGCGGAAAAATGCTTTCGGGCTGCATTATCCGTCATCTTGTTTTGCCGCTTGCCTCTTATGATTCGGTCAATATAGTAAAATTTATTTCTACGCTTCCCGAAAGCGTGCATTTCAGTTTAATGGGTCAGTACACGCCTTTCGGCGATATAGAAAACTACAAAGAATTACAGCGCGGAATAACCAAACGCGAATACGAAAAAGTGCTTTCCGCCGTAGAAGAGTACGGTTTGAAAAATGTTTATTTGCAGGATTTGGACAGTTCTCAAACTGCTTATATCCCAAAGTGGGACTATTGATTTATGCTTATTTCACTTGACAAAGTAGCGTTCGGCTATGGTGACAATTTAATATTCGAGGGCGTTTCATTTGCCGTAAACGAGGGTGAGCGCGTCGGACTTATAGGTGGGAACGGCGAGGGGAAGACAACGCTTATCAAACTCGTTTTAGGCGGACTTGAAGCCGATGAGGGCGATGTTTTCCGCCGCAACGGAATTAAGATAGGTTATCTTGAACAAAACGGCGGATATGAAAGCGGAAACACCGTCTATAAAGAAATGCTTGAAATTTTTACACAGGAGCTAAACGCAACAGAAAAGCTTTCATATCTGTCTGCTCAGCTTTCAGACACGCCTTTTCAAAGCCGTGAATATAACGTTCTTTCCGCTAAAATTGAAAGCTTGAATAAATACCTCTGCGCAAACGACTGTTTTAACGTCGAAGTAAAAATAAAGACAGTTTTAAACGGAATGGGCTTTTCTAAAATGTATGACAGGATTATCGATACGCTGTCGGGCGGAGAAAAAACCCGTCTTAAACTTGCACGTCTGCTTTTGGAAAGTCCCGACCTTTTAATTTTGGACGAGCCGACCAATCATTTGGATATAGCAACGCTGTTTTGGCTTGAAGAGTATTTGCAAAACTTTAAGGGCAGCATTTTAGTAGTATCTCACGACAGATATTTCCTTGACAGGATAGTGACGCGAATCCTTGAAATAGAGCGCAAGCGTCTTACGTCTTACACTGGTAACTATTCCAAATATAAAATTTTAAAGGAAGAACGCTTCGTCCGTCTTATGAAAGATTACGAGGCGCAGCAGGAAGAACGCGCAAAACTTCAAGACTATGTTGACAGAAACATAGCTCGCGCAACTACAGCAAAGTCTGCGCAAAGCAGGGTCAAACAGCTTGAAAAAATGGTAATTTTGGAAAAGCCGCTGCCGCCGGTTAAGCCGCCTAAATTCAAATTTGAATTTTCCGTTTCACCGTACGAGCAGGTTTTGGATATTTTCGGGCTTAATTTGGTGCGCGGCGCAAAAACACTTATTTCAAACGGCAATTTGAGTATAAGGCGAGGTGACAAGGTTGCGATAGTCGGTGAAAACGGCGCAGGCAAAAGTACTCTTTTAAAAGAAATAATAAACGGCAACCCTCAGATAAGGGTTGGCAGGTTTGTAAAGTTCGCTTTTTACGATCAGGAAAGCGCGAATTTAAACGGCGAAAATACCGTCCTTGCCGAGCTGTGGGAACGTCACGTCGGGTATACCCAGACCGAGGCGCGCGGTGCGCTTGCGCGTTGCGGACTGTTTGCGGAAGATATGCAAAAACAGGTTAAAGCTCTTTCGGGCGGAGAGAGGGCAAAACTCGCGCTTTGTATTTTGGAATGTGAAAAGGGCAACGTATTGATTTTGGACGAGCCGACCAATCACCTCGATTTACCTGTTCGCGAAGGGCTTGAAACCGCGTTAAAGAATTTTGACGGCACGCTTATATTCGTTTCTCACGACAGATATTTTATTTCTGCGCTTGCCGAAAGAATAGTTGAAATAGACGGTAAACGGCTGAACTGTTTCGACGGCGGTTACGATAGTTTCAATGAACAAAAACAGCAAGCGGAAATCCGGAAACCGGCAGAAAAGAAAATTGTCGGGTACCGTTCCGCAAAGGACAGGGCGGAAGAAGAGAGGAAAAAGCAGCTTGTCAAAAAGCTTGAAGCCGATATTGCCGAGTGCGAAGATGAGGAACGCCGAATAAACGAAATGCTTGCCGACCCGAAGATAAGCGCGGATTACGTCAGGGTGAACGAGCTTGTAAAAAAACTCGAAACTATAAAATTCCAATTAGATAAGTTTTACAAAGAGTACGGAGATATGATATAATCAGAATATGGAAGAAGAGAAGAACGAAGAAAAAGTAAATATAAGGCATACCATAAACGCGGAAGAGACGTTTACGCTGGCAAAGGACGTTTACGATATGCGCAACGTCATTAAAAACGTTTACAATAATCGCGCTGTAATTGCACGCAGGCTTAACCTTTTAACTATGTCGCTAAGTCTTGCATTTACGCTTGTTTATATCGTCTACGTGCTTGGCACGGGATTACTCGGTAAACTAAGCCTGACGGCAGATATTGCGCTGTATTGTCTTTTCGGCGTGTACGGCGTCTTGTTTATAACGATGTTCACGCTGACAATGTGCAGTATCAAAGCAAAGGCAAAAAACATAAAAAGGTTTAAACGGCTTTTGTCGTACTTCCGTTTGGCGGTGCGCATTACTTCGATTATTATAACGATAGTCGCTCTTGTGTTCGCAATGGGCGACGAGGCTTACGCCGCACAGCATATCGCAATTGATATCGTACTTATAATTTTTACGATAATCTGCCTTGTGGTGCAGGTGTTGCCGCTGCTTTTCGGCGGACTTGGCAAGCTTGCGCGTTGGCTGCTTTCACCCGTAAAAGTGAAGTACCGCTTTGCCACCGTCGCGCTTGAATGGTACGAACAGACTTTGACTTCAAGCAGTGAAAAAACTTCTGTAAAGCGCGTTTCTAAAAAGTATTACGATGCAATCGGAGTTTGTCTTGATACGTTTATAATTCCTGCAATGGGCAGTAAATATATTTCTTCGATAAAACCCGTTCAGCTTTTAAGTGTCGTTGACCAAGCTGCGGAAGAGGACAAATCACTTGTAGAGGGTACGCTCAAATCGATTTTTGCGTACGCCACGGAATGCGGTTACGTTACGTTTGACCCTTGCAGGGATCTGAATCTTGAAGGCAGTATAGAAGAGCAGGAGAAACAGCCTAAGACCGTAAAGTCACGGCTTATGGGAATAGGTAAAAAAATAGGGATGTCTATGCTTGACAAGTACATTGATAAAAGTACAAATAATGAAAATTAAAAACGTGTGCTTTATGAAATGCACCCCAAAAGTTAGACAAACTTTTGGGGTGCATTTCATTTTTGCGTGAACGCTTTTATTTTAAAACTCAAGGCTCTTTTCAATATAAGCTTCAAGCTCGTCTATTTTAAGTCTTATCTGTTGCATACTGTCTCTGTCGCGGACGGTAACGGTGTCGTCGTTCAGCGTATCGAAGTCAACGGTAATGCAGAACGGTGTTCCTATTTCGTCCTGACGGCGGTATCTCTTGCCGATAGAACCCGTAACGTCGTAAGTTACTGAAAATTTCTTTGCAAGCTTTTTGTAAACTTCGTCGGCCTTTTCGGATAAATTCTTTTGTAAGGGAAGCACGCAAGCTTTGTAAGGTGCAAGGAAAGGGTGCAAGCGCATAACTGTTCTTACGTCGTTTTTCTCTGCGTCCAAAACTTCCTCGTCGTAAGCTTCCGTAAGGAAAGCAAGCGCAACTCTCTCAACGCCAAGCGACGGTTCAACAACGTACGGCAAATATTTTTCGTTGGTAACGGGGTCGGTGTATTCCATTTTCGCCGCTCTCGTTTTGGTGTTGAGTCAGGTCATAGTCGGTTCTGTCGGCAATTCCCCAAAGTTCACCCCAACCGAACGCAAAGTTATATTCAAAGTCGGTAGTTGCTTTTGAATAGAAAACAAGTTCTTCCTTGCTGTGCGCCCTAAGCTTCAAATTTTCTTCGCTTATACCGAGTGAGAGAAGAAAGTCTTTGCAGTATTTTTCCCAGTATGCAAACCATTCAAGGTCGGTTCCCGGTTTGCAGAAAAATTCAAGTTCCATTTGCTCGAATTCTCTTACGCGGAAAATAAAGTTTCCGGGCGTAATTTCGTTTCTGAACGATTTACCTATCTGACCTATTCCGAACGGAACGCGCATACGCGATGAACGCTGCACGTTTTTAAAGTTTACGAAAATTCCCTGACAGGTTTCAGGGCGGAGGTATACGGTGTTTACGCTGTCTTCCGTAACGCCCTGAAAGGTTTTAAACATCAGGTTAAATTTTCTGATTGAAGTAAAGTCGTTCTTTCCGCAGACGGGGCAGACGATTTTTTTATCTGCAATAAACTTTTCCATTTCCCCGTTGTCCATACTTTCAACGCTTAAAGAAAGTTTATGCTTCTTACAATATTCCTCTATAAGGTTATCCGCGCGGTGACGCGACTTGCAGCTTTTGCAGTCCATAAGGGGGTCGGTAAAACCGCCGAGATGTCCCGAAGCTTTCCAGGTTTTCGGGTTCATTAAAATGGCACAGTCAAGTCCCGTATTGTAAGGGTTTTCCTGAATAAATTTTTTCCACCAGGCTTTTTTGATATTATTTTTAAACTCCACGCCAAGCGGACCAAAGTCCCAAGTGTTTGCAAGTCCGCCGTAGATTTCACTTCCGGGAAATATAAAACCTCTGTTTTTACAAAGCGCAACTAATTTTTCCATAGTTACTGCGCGTTTCTTCTCTGCCATCTCAAAGCTCCTTTTAAATGTATATATATATATTTTATATTAATCGCACTTTCAAGTCAAGCAATAAAATATTTAAAAAAGTAGTTTTAAACGATATACTTTTACTGTCGCTCTGTGTTATAATTTTATATATCAGAAATTGAGGAGTCCAAATGCTGTCCGATATCGAAATAGCAGAAAACTGCAAAATTCAAGACATTCGTAAAATAGCCGAAAAGCTGTCTTTAAAAGAGGACAACCTTGAATTGTTCGGCAAGTATAAGGCTAAAATAGATTTAAAAACAGTAAACCCCAAATCAAAACTGATTTTGGTTACAGCCATAAATCCCACTTCAAGCGGCGAGGGGAAAACCACGGTTTCCATCGGTCTTGCAGACGGCATTGCGCGGCTCAAAAAGAAGGTATGCCTTGCTTTAAGGGAGCCGTCGCTCGGTCCGGTATTCGGGGTTAAGGGCGGCGCGGCAGGCGGAGGATATGCGCAAATCGTGCCTATGTCGGATATAAATCTGCATTTCACGGGCGATTTACATGCAATAACTTCGGCAAACAATCTTTTGTGCGCAATGATAGATAACCACGTCTTGCGCGGAAACGTACTTAAAATAAAAGAAATATACTTTCATCGCTGTATAGATATGAACGACCGCGCGCTCAGAGATATTGATTTAAACTGCCCGTCCGGGGCTATGAAAGGCTGTCAAAGCTATCAGAGGAAAGAAAATTTCGAAATAACGGCGGCTTCCGAAGTTATGGCAATCTTGTGCCTTGCAACAGATTTAAGCGACCTTAAAAAGCGTTTGGGTGATATAGTTGTCGGAGTAAACGAAAACGGCGATTACGTCCGCGCAAGAGAGCTTAACGCCGACGGCGCCATGGCAACGCTTTTAAAGGACGCCATAAAGCCAAACCTCGTTCAGACTTTGGAAGGAACGCCTGCCATTGTTCACGGCGGACCGTTTGCAAATATCGCGCACGGCTGCAATTCTATACGCGCAACTTATACGGCAATGACGCTTGCCGACTATACTGTAACCGAGGCGGGCTTCGGCGCGGACCTTGGCGCGGAAAAGTTTCTCGACGCCAAATGCAGAATAGCGGGTATACAGCCCGACTGTATAGTCATTGTCGCAACCGTCAAGGCGCTGAAACTGCACGGTAACGGTCAGCTTGCCGACGGGCTCGGCAATCTTTTAAAACATATCGAAACCGTCAAGCGCGTATACAAAAAACCTGCCGTAGTTGCAATGAACCGTTTCGAAACCGATACTCGGGAAGAAATCGATGCGGTAATGCAAGCCTGTAATAAAGCAGGTGCCCCGTCGGTATTT
>CAJTQE010000057.1 GCA_910578655.1 uncultured Christensenella sp. | reverse complement strand
TCAATAAATATAGTGATAGCACCCATTAAGAAAAATACAGCTAAAACACTTGCTAATATTGCACGCACAATAATTAGCTTTTTGTTTTCAAGTTTTGTAAACCACCAAATAAAATACAAGAACTTTTATCAAAATGTGTTTTTCCTTATAAAAAAATTATCATTTTCAACGTCGTAATAATAGCCACGCTTCGAGCCTTGACTTTTGAAAATGGGCAACCCTATATCGATTAAATATTTTATATTTCTGCCGACTGTCTTTCTATCGCAAGGTATATCGATATCATTTAAGTAATCGGCAATAAATGTTTGTGTTACAGGGTAAAGTGATGGGTAAGAACGGCGCAGTGCTTAATAACCCGACAGACGATAAAGGGGTAACTCGCGCGGATGCACTAACTCGTCAACTTACCGAACTTCCCGGTTTATTGTCTGCTTATTCCGGTTACCGTTTTATGCTGGCATTGCCATCCTATAGCCTGGCGTTACCACAAATGATTGTAGAGGGAAATAAAGCGGCGGTAACGTTGCAGTTTATATCAGACGGAATTTCGTTGCGCCCTGGTCAAGAAACTGCGATTGAGTATGCAGAGAAGTTATCAAAATATATCAATGAACAAGGCTGGTATATGATTACAGAACGTGATGTGTGCGGGAACGTCGAAAAGTATCTGATATTCATCGACCTTGAACAGCCTGAGCTTTATGCGAGCGTTACATACGGAAACAGCAGCCGTGAACTTATTAATTTCAATCAGGACTTTATAGACGGTAACACACAAGCTATGCGCTATATTGAATTTGATATAAATTCGCTTGCAGATAATATTGACGATTTCGTGATGATTTCAATAGAAGGCCGAAATGCCGGGGTTCAGTATGTATGGGGCGATGAGATTCCAGTTTTAAAATACGAAAACGGCTACTATGGTGCTTATACTATTACAGCATACGACCGTTCACGAAATGCGCTTGAATTTACAATTTATATAGGCGGAGAAGCCCCCTCGCTCAGATACACTTCGCTTACGAACGAAACAGCTTGTACGTTTACAGTTCAGATAAACGACAGCTTTAACGAAATTACGGATATAAAATTCTTTAAAATTCATTTTGAAGGCGAAGAAGAACAGATTTATGCGGACAGTTTCGATACGCCAGTTAATGCAGAGAATCTTGTATACAGAATGACCGTCGGTGGTAAATTTGTATTCGAGTTTACAGATTTGTACGGACGAACTGTACGGACAACCCCGGTCTTTTATATGAAGGGTTTGCCATCGGCCACATTACGCGGCGTGAAAGACGGCGGACTAACTAAAAACGACGTCAGCATAATTTACGATACCGACGCTACGTGTGAACTTTACATTCTCAAAGACGGCGTATGGGAAAGAACAGAGCTCTACGAGATGGTGCAGGGAATATCTACGAACACCATAAGTATTACTGCGGGAAAAGAAACTACGGCGATTTATAAGGTTTTACTTTATAAAACAGCTGACAGAAATCTTTTTACAGAATACACGTTTGAAATAGACGGCATACCGCCCGAGGTTCAAATATTTACTGAAAGCGGCGCAGAAATAAATCCGGAAACAGTTACTACACAGAATTTTTACATTACATGGAATGAGAGCGGTTATAAGGCTTATTACAAAAAGCAAGGAGCTATTTCGGATTTACAATATTCAAAGGAAACAATAATAAGTGTAGCGGGTGTATATGTTTTCACTGTTTACGATACTGCGCGTAACGTAATCACATTCAATATTACATTAGATAACACGGTAAGTTACACGCTTGGTGGAATGTATACGCTGCTTGATGATGGGAGTTACATAACTCGTAACAATTTCACGTTTACCGTAACTGAGCCGTATTCAGAATTTACGATAGATGCATCGAACGGTCTTACGATAGTTAACGGTCAGAAGCTCGATACTGACGGTACATATTTAGTTAAAGTAACCGATATGTACGGTAACCGATTGTCGCTTACGCTAATAGTGGACAAGCTTCCGCCCGAACCTATAATACTTTCTGAAACAGGAGTAAGGCTGTCTGATGACGCAAAAATACGTGAAAATTTCAGCGTAAGTTGTGATGAGGAAAACGTAATAATTTCTGTTGCACAAGGCAACGGTGCATATACCGTATATGATGGAACACTTGTAACAGAAGTTGGAACCTACACTTTCAGACTTTCTGACAGGGTAGGAAATATTTCGACTGTAACCGTAACCATAGACCGCAACGTGCAATACAATATAGACGGCAGCTACTTGCTGATAGACGGTGAATATTGCTCGCGGAACTGGCTTATGGTTGTACCGTCTGAAATGCTTTCAGCATTCGATATTCAAGCCTATGACGGAACTAAAGTAGAAAACACAAAAAGAATTTCGGAAGAGGGCAAATACAGCGTGTATTTGAAAGATATTGCAGGCAATGAGGCTCGTTTTGTGTTGGTAATCGATAAGACCGCGCCGAGCGTTAACATAGTTCTTGCGAGCGGTAATTCTTCGGAAGGCAGAAAAAAGATAAACGAAGATTTCAAGCTCGAATGCATGGAAGAAGGCGCAACTCTGACCTACAGCTTTAACGGCTCGGCAGCGATACCGTATAACGGTGAAATGCTTTCTGAGCAAGGCGAGTACGCTTATACGGCAACGGACAGGCTCGGGAACAGTATTACGCAGGTTATTGTAATAGACAAAGAAGTACAGTATCGAATAGACGGAAACTATACCGTAATAGACGGAAAATATTATTCAAGGTCTTGGCTACTTGTGACACCGTCCGAGGAAACTCAGACGTTCATTATAACAGCAGTGGATGGAAGTTTTGTTGACACGGATAAGCGTATTACTTTAGATGGCTTTTATTCAGTAACTATAACCGACGTTGCGGGCAATACCATAGAGCTTGTACTTGTTATTGATAAAACTGCACCGACTGCTAAGGTAATTACAGAAAGTGGGAGAGAGACTGACGGTGGAGCTATAAACGAAGCTTTCAAGGTTGTTGGTACGGAGTCTGATATCAGTATCGAGTATTCGGTCAACGGCGGAGTTTATGCAGAATACGACGGAATGATTATCGGTGATGCGGGAACATATACATTCCGAATAACGGATAGGATAGGTAACGTATCGGAAATTTCGGTATTTTTAAATTATGACGTCGCGTTCAGTGTGCAGGGCAGCTATTCGTTTAAAAACGGAAAATATTATTCTAAATCCTGGTTGCTCGTAGTGCCAGAAGAAACTGTATCTGATTTTATAATCGAAAACTGCAATGGTGAGTTAATCGATACGGATAAACGTATTACTTCAGAGGGCGAGTATAAGGCCATAATCACGGATACCGCAGGGAACAGTGTTAAACTCGTTTTGGTTATCGATAAAACTGCACCGGAAATTAGAATCGAAACGGAGAAGGGTAAGCTGCTTACAGTCGATGATATTACAAACGAGAAATTTAATATTTTCTGTAACGAGCCTGATGCAGAAATAACTTACAGTTTTAACGGCTCGGCAAAAAATATTTATGATGGCAACTGGCTGACGGAAGAGGGCAAATATACGATTTACGTTTCGGATTTCCTGGGGAACATCAAAGAAGTTGAAATTTCGATTGATAAAACTGTTTCAATTAAAATAAACGGTACCTTTGTAGTAGATGAAAACGGACGATACGTTACCAATAGTTGGTTATCTGTCAGTGCAGATGAGCAGATGCAGACAATGGATATAGTTTCTGCTGATGGTACAGTTATCGATATAAACGGCAGAATAACAGCCGAAGGAGCTTACAGAGTTTTTGTTGAAGATATGTTCGGCAATAAGCTTGAAATTATTTTAGTAATCGATAAAACTCCGCCCGAAATAATTCTTAACGGTGTGGAACCGAACGGTGCAACCAGCTCAAACGTTTCGGTAAGTTTTACGGAAAATAGAGAAGCTTATTACCGTTTTAACGGTGGAGACAAAATAGTAATAGATGAGAAAGCTTATTTTAATGCTGAAGGAAAATATGTTGTTACAGCAAAAGATATTGCCGGCAACTCTACAACGGTAGCATTTGAAATTGACCGACACGTCGGCGTCGAATCAAGTATTCCGCTTATTGACGGCTACATAACGACAGATGCCGTTTCGTTTAAATTTAAAGAAGACGTTACGGCAAAACTGTATTCAGGTGATGTGGAAACAGCTTATAAGTATGGCGAAATAGCACAGCCGGGAGAATATAGATTGTTGGTTGTCGATGCTTGCGGTAACGAACATTCTTTTAGTTGGCGGATTTTACCGGCAAGAGCACGTAATTATTCTTTCTTTGTTGGCTCTGATGTGAACGTGGTAATTGAACTTGATGGGGGTATTATTGCTGCACCTTTTGACGGTAATATACTCAACCTTACGGAAAACGGAGCTTATCGTATGCGGTTAGATACGCTTGACGGAAGCTGGACGCTCGAACTTGAAGTTGATAACGTAGCGCCAGAAGTTATGTTTGAGAACACAAGAACAAGTGTTAAGATTTTCAGTCCGAATAAAGAAGGCGTAATTTATACGCTTTATAAAGACGGAGTGAAAACATCGTTTAATTTAAAAAATTCGGTGGAGCTTACCCAAACAGGCAATTACAGGCTTATATGTGAAGACGATGTCGGAAATATTACCGAGTATGTGTTTACATTGAATTATCTAAGCGATATATCGATTATTCTGATAGCGGTTCTTTGTTCGCTCTTTCTTGCCGGAATGATTACGTTAATTATACTTCGATTCGTTAAGAAGCGTTTTTAAAACAACAGCTTAATTGCTGATTATATATAAAAAAATAAAAAAGGAGTTTATTATGAACAATACAGCACTTATTACAAATCTTCTTGCCGGCAATTTCGACAACGTCGGCAAAATCCTTGAGTCTTTTCTCGGTCAATGGTGGGGGCCGCTTATCGGCGTTATAGCTGCAGCGGCGGCAATTATCGGCGTAACGGTAGGAGTTAAATACATAATCGCTTCCCAGTCTGGCGATGAGCAGAAAATCAAACAGGCAAAAAATTCCGTGAAAGGCGTATTTATCGGGATAATCCTTGTATTTCTTATTACTGCGCTCGTGCCGGTAATAGTGGCTTGCTTCCAGTCCTGGTTTGACAATGACGCGCAGGAATTCTTGTCTTTATCATTGACGGTCTTGTGATATGGGAATACTGTTTGAAAAATTGCTCGCCAAACTGTTATTTCTGATATACGACTTTATTGATACTATCGGGGCGATATTTAATATACTGACAGGCACACAAAAAGTAGAAGGGAATAAAACGCTACTTGAAGTGTTTGTTGAAAGCGCAGTATCTACAAAAGTGTTGCTTGGATTATGTATCGTTTCGGTAGTCATTGTTGGCGCGAGTATGGCTGTTAAAACGGTCAAAACCGTGGTTAAATTCAAAACCGGCGGGGAACAGACATCGCACTCAGTAACGGTAAAACAGGGCTTTTACGCGATACTGTCTACGGTTGTTTGTATTTTCTTTGTGTTTTTATTTATTGCTTTTTCTTCTATGCTTCTCAATATGGTAAACAGCGTGATAGCGCCGCAGGAAAATACGACACTGGCGCAAAACCTGTTTAATTTATCGGTGCAACAGTCGTATGTGCTTGACGAGAGTAAGTGGGAAGAACGGTACGTTGATTATCTGGACGAGTTCGGTAATCCGGTTCAGGAAAAAGACCCGAATGGAGAGAACGGCTTAAAATGGGAAACAGATTCAAACGGAAATTATATTCTGGATGACAACGGTGAGAAAATACCTGTATATTTAAAAGTTGTGGAAAGGTATCACCCGTATTTGCGTGATGACGAAGGGAATCTTATAATGCAGACTGGTTGGGTGGGTGACTGGACTGCGGAAGATATATCCTGGTCAATGACGGTTGACGAAGTGTTCGGAAAACACGAAAAAGATTGGTTAAAGCTTTTTGAGCAGGAAGATAAAGGTTATACAATACAACCTATGGTAAGGCTCGAGGCATTTAATCTTTTTACCGCTTATCTTGTAGCCATTATAATGCTGATATCGATGTTTATGCTGTCCATAGGCCTTGTAAAGCGAATTTACGATATAATAGTTTTAATAATCTGTATGCCGCTTGTGTGCGGCACTATACCGTTGGACGATGGAGCACGTTTCCGAGCCTGGCGCGAAACTTTTATGTCAAAGGTGCTTATTGCGTTCGGCGCTGTCATTGCTGTAAACGTATTCTTTATGATAAGCGGATTTATAGTTGGCGGACAGTTCGGTGCTATTCTGGATAATCTTATAAGCGAAAATGTATTGAGCGGAGCTGCAGTTACTATTTTTAGGATGCTGTTACTTATAGGCGGCGCAATGTGTATTAACGGCAGTCAAGTGCTTATAGCCCGCATTTTAGGCACTTCGGCAGACGAGAGTAGAGAAGCAATGCAGTCATTCGCTGCAATAACGAGCGGGGTAAGGCTTGGTGCCGTCGGAGCACTCGGTGCAGGACGTCTGGCGGCAGGTATGGGGCGCGGATTGATTGGCGGAAAAAACCGCTATGGGCGTGAGCGCACAGGTATTTTAAATTATGCAGCGCGCGGAGCGAATGCTGTCGGTGAGAGAATAGGCGGCGATAATTATGTCAACAGCCGCGGCGGTGCCTTTGTCAGAACCTTGGGCAGAATGGGAAATAAAGCAAAAGGCGGTGCTGCAGCTGCGGCAGGGAACACCGGTGCAGAACGCACAGGGAATAATTCGCAAATTTCTCAACCCGGCACAGTTGCTGGCCCGGCTAAGCCTTTGCAAAACGCGTTAGGACGTTCTTTGAGCCCTGATACCGCGTTTAAAGTATCAAATACTTCTGGCAGTCGCGGAGCAAATATAGGCGGCACGAATGGTGCTTCACAACCGGCTGTAATTAATAATATCAAGAGCGGAGCCACGTCAAAGACAAGCGAATCGAGTATTAAATCGCTTAGCGGCGGGTTACGTGAAGATAGTGGAGAACACAAGAAAAATGCTTATGACGATAACGACAAACGCGGTAAAAGGTGAATAAATGGAACGAATAATACCGAAAAACAGTAAAGTTAAAATAGCTTTATTTAAACGACTTACTTTGCTCGATTTGCTGATTTTGTGCTGTATGCTTGGCATAGCGATACTTTTATTCTTTTCAAATTTTTCAGGCAGATTTATTTGGTTGGGAATTTACGTGGCATTATGTGCGGTTATGTTTATCGGAGACGATGAAGATAAAACCTATATAGAATTTGCGTATTTAATAAAGTTTTACACTTCGCGCAGAACGTATAAGAAAGGTGCATCGCGTGGTTCTACGGACGAACTTATTCCGTTTAAGAATATCAGAGCGGACGGTATAATCGAATATGATGGGTATTACGGCGGTTTAATTGAAGTCGGTAGTATAGATTTTGGGCTTCTTGACGAAACAGAGCAGGACAGAAAAATTGCAGCTTTCGCACGTGTTTTAAACGGACTGGGACAAGCTTCAGTAATACAGCTTATTAAAATTGACAGACCTATCAAGTATGACGAGGTCGCCAAGCGGCTGTTTGATAAAATGCAAACTGCAATAGAAAACGAAGAACTTATAAAAGCAGCGATTTTAAAAACCAGGCTTGAGCAGATAGATACCGTAAATAACGTCAATCCGTTATTTCGTCCTTGCTATTATATAGCATTGTTTGAAGACAATATTGAAACGTTATATAATCAAATCGATGCGTGTAGATATGGGCTGGATAGTGCCGGACTGGATTCGGCACTTCTGGACGCCAGAGAAGCGGCGGTGTTCTTTAAATATTGCTATACTCACGAGTTTGACGAAAGAGACGTTGACGAGCGGGACTGTTCAGAGCTCGCCGAATATGTGAAGCCTGATAAAGTAAAGTTTGGTTTGGCGGGGTACACTCTTGATGACGTCTATGCATTTACGCTTGCAGTTAAAGAATTTCCTTTATACGTAAGTAATGCCTGGGGCGCAAATATTTTCAATATTGACAACACGAAAACAGTACTTACAATAAAGCCGGTGGATAAAGCCCAATCAATTAAGCGCATAGATAGAGCAGTACAGGAACTGATAACGCACGAAAGTGGCAAGCTTTCAGAACAGCGCAGCCAGGATACGCATATCCAGACTATGAATAATCTGCAAGCTCGAATACAGAACGAGAACGAGCTTTTGTTCGACTGCACTCTAACTGTAACCGGACTAAATAACGCAAAAGGCGATAATGCGACTTTTCGTAAAGATATACGCAGAGAGTTAACTATGAACGGCTTCCGAACGAGTTTTCTTATTGGAAGACAGTTTGACGGTTTTGCTAAGTCTACTGTAGCGCGGCGTCCAAAACTTACGGCGTTTGAACGTGGTATTAATTCAGATTCGCTTGCTGCCGTGTATCCTTTCGTGTTTTCTACGGTAATAGACGTGGACGGCTATACTTTGGGTTGGGATTATTACCCGGTTATTCTCGATATTTGGAAGCGCGACAGGGATTATATTAATAGTAACGGTATTATATTCGGTAAATCCGGCAGCGGTAAGTCGTTCTTTTCAAAACTACTTATTTCTATGATTTATTCCGGTAATTCGCGTATTTTTATATTAGACCCTGAGAACGAATATCAGACGCTTGCAAAGAACGTCGGCGGTCTATTTATAGACATAGGCAGCGCAACGCAAGGTAGAATTAATCCGTTACATATTTATCCGGTGCTTACGGACGAGGGGGAAATAGCAGAACCCGAAATCGTATTTAACGCACATCTGCAATTTCTTGAAGATTTTTTCAAAATCACGCTAAAAGGTATTACGCAGGATGCATTTGAGGAGCTGAATAATCTTATTAAGCTTATGTATGAAAGCGTAGGGATTAATCACGATACAGATTGCACGGATTTTACGCCTGATAAATTCCCTACGTTTGATACTTTGAAATCTACTTTAGAAAAAGAAATGCAGAATCCTGAGCTAACACCTATGCGTAGAACTAATCTCGAACGTGTAAACATTTATATACTGAATTGTCAAGTTAATTTTGTCAAAAAGTTTTAAAAAATATTATGCTTGCGGAAATTATAGTAAAATTATACCCGTATAGAGAGGGTAAACCATCTCTATACGGGCGTTTTCGTCCTTGCCGGTTAATTTTATATATGACAAACAGCAAGCCTTTTCAGCTTGCTATTTTCGTTGTATATCAGATTAAACTATTTGCTGTAACTGCTCCGCGAACTTCTCGCCCGAAGTTGCAAAACCGAAAATTTCACGAGGATATGCGTTAACCCAATCTTCCAGAGCGCGAACTTCGCTTTCCGTTACGTTAGTTAAATCAGTGCCTTTCGGATATTTTTTCCTAATATCACGGTTGATCCGCTCGTTCGTTCCTCTCTCACAAGAACTGTACGGGTGGCAATAATAAACACTTGTACGTTTACCGCCGTATATTGATTTTTCCAACCCCTCGAAGTCCGAAAACTCAACGCCATTATCTACCGTTATACTTTTAAATACTTTACGGAATAGTTTTCCGTAACGCCGTTCAAGGCGGTTAACGCAATGCACGACGGTTGAAGTCTGTTTGTTTGGAATTTTGAAAATGATTTCTTTCCGTGTCAACCTTTCCGAAAACACTAAATATGCGCTTGTCGTTCCTTGCTTACTGCAAACGCAGTCCATTTCCCAATGTCCGAACGTGTTACGCTTTGCAATTTCCGCAGGGCGTTTTTCAATGCTTGTACCGCGTGGCGCACGTTTAATCGTAGCTTTTTCGTTTCTCTTTTTCGGTTCGCAATAGCGCATAGAAATATTCATAAATAAGCCCATACGGATATATCTGTACATTGTAGTTTTACTTACAACCGTTTTACAGCTTCGATTACGTTTAATTTCGCCAACAATAGCGCAGGGCGTAATATCGTCCAACACGCGGTTTTCAACATAGCGGATAAAATCATAATCGTTACCGACTTTCAACGGCGCACCTTTGGAAGTCATATTCAGTCTGAATTTATCTTCCGCAATATCCGCGCTATATGCGGTATAGTCTTTATATGTATAATCGCCATAAATGTCATATACCTTTTTACGTTGAGTACATAGTCCACGCTTTAACTCACGGTAGACCGTTCTCATGCTCATTCCGATATGCTCGGCAATTTCCTTTTTATTCATACCCATACTTAACCCTGCTTCGATTTGTCTGCGTTGCGTAAGGGTAATGTATTTCGAACCTTTTTTCATTTGATTTACCCCTTGCCCGTTTACGGGCGTTTAAATAAGGTCGAATTTATTATCACGTTGTGCTTTCGCAGTAAAGTACCTTTCGCGGCATAAAAATTTATTCCACGGTGTACTTGACAGCGAAATCACAACGCATTTTTTTGCAGTTAAGAGGTTGTAAGGCGAACCTTACAACCTCTCATTTTTTGTATTACTTTTGTCGCGCCGCCTTTGCGACGGGCGAACGGGTGATAACAAAAAGGGGTGCGGGGTTCTCGCTATACCGCTTGCAGAACCGCCGCACCGCCTTTTATGGGCTATATCTTTTCGCCCGTCGGAAGTATTATATTTATTTCCAACGTGCAGCCGAGAGCTTCAACCAGCTTTTCATATTCCGAAAGTTTGAAGTTATCCCGCGACATTTTATTTGAAAGGTTTTTCTGCGTTTGGTCTGACAATTCAGCCAATTTAGTTTGTGTAACATTTTGCTTTATCATAGCTATTTTTAATTTTTCGGTCAAGTTTATCATTTTTGATTAAATACCACCTTATAAGAATAGCAATATATTACTACTAATTTATAGTAAAGTCAATAATATTTACGATAAAAACATTAAAAAGTTGAAAAATCTTCAATATAGTACTATTATTTAGTTGACTATACCACTAAAAAGTAGTATAATAAGTATGTAAATAAATCAAGGGTCAACGCCCCGAAGGAGTTTTATATGATTAAATTACAGAAATGCCAAACCGAACCCCACAAGGCAAACGCCATTGACAAACGCGCTATTCATAATATGGTATCGCATTTACAATGGGAAATCGAGCGCGACAAGTTAAATATTCCGTTTGACTTCCTGAGCGACGAAACATTTTACAGAATAGTTTTAATAGACGGCTACGAAAATATTATTTTTGAAAACCCTTTCAAAAGCAATTGTTTTCTTGAAACCGTCCAGCCGATAGACCGAAAAGAAAACAAACTTTTCCCTATTCAAGCAATAGAATTACAAATTCATTACAAAAGATAATAAAAATCAAAGCTGTGCTATCGGCTATACGGGCAAATAAATTTTAAAGAGGTAACTTATGAGGACAATTACTTTAAACAACTTATTGAAGAAAGAGAACAAGACACCCGACACCATTATTAAATGGGCGTATTATGGTTACGGTTTTTTGAGTTGCACGGGCGAAAACAAAATTTCCGAACTGCCTCCGCAAGTCAAATTTGCTAAATGCTTTAAAGTCGAAAATGATATTTATTGCGTGGATGGTGCATTATGAAAAAATTTGTATTCGGTTGGAATATGAAACGCCCTCTTCAAAACGAAGATACATACGAATATTTATACGAAATCAAAATAATTGCAAAAACGACAGAAGAAGCAATAGAACAACTAAAACATATTGTCGGGCAAAAAATTGCAAAGCAATGTTATTTTAACGATATATACGACTACGGCACAATATAAACCACTTGCCGACCGTCGGCGGCATA
>CAJTQE010000056.1:252-12139 GCA_910578655.1 uncultured Christensenella sp. | reverse complement strand
GTGATGATGTCCGTGACAGTGCTCGTGTTCCTCTTCGTGGTGATGCCCGTGACAGCACTCGTGTTTCCCGTCGTGATGATGATGTTCTTCGCCTAATTTTTCAAGCTCGGTTTCAAGCGTATTTGCATGTTCCATTGCCGAAAGAATTTGCTTGCCGTCAAGCTGATTCCATTCTGTTGTGACAATAGTCGCCTGCACGTTGCGCGCGCGCACCAACTCCACTGCCTCTTTAAGTTTGTCCGCCGAAGTTACGTCTGCATGGCTGAACACTATGCATGACGCTGTTTCTATCTGGTCGTTGAAAAACTCGCCGAAGTTTTTCATATACATTTTGCATTTACCCGCGTCGACCACCGCAGTACCGGTATTGATTTTGCAGTCCGCAAGATTTGCGCTTTCAACTGCGCGGATTACGTCCGAAAGCTTGCCGACGCCCGACGGTTCTATCAGAATTCTGTCGGGGCGGTATTCATCGTAAACCTTTTGCAAAGCTTTGGCAAAATCGCCGACAAGCGAACAGCAGATACAACCCGAATTGAGTTCGTTTACCTTAATGCCCTCGTCCTGCAAAAAGCCGCCGTCTATACCTATTTCGCCGAACTCGTTTTCGATTAAAACAAGCTTTTCGCCTGCATAAGCTTCCTTTATGAGCTTTTTGATAAGCGTAGTTTTACCTGCGCCCAGAAAGCCTGAAAAAATATCTATCTTAGTCATATTACACCTCTTTAAATTTATAAACAAATTTTACCCGTCTTAACCGAAAAAAGTCCACGCTGCCGTGGACTTTTTAAATTACACTTCGCGAGTGCCGCCGCTTTCCTTATGTACGATTATGCGACGCTTACCGGAAGTTTTTCTTGCATAGTCGATAGCTTCGGTCTGCGTGAAGAACAACTTCAACGCCTTGTCCGCACCTTCTGCCTTGACTTCCCATTTTTTATCTTCCGCACGCTTTGCAATGTGGTATATCTTTACGTCACCGTCATCTTCAACGGAGGTCGGCTCCGGCTTGGTTTCGGTTTTAGCCGTAGTCTTTGCTGCCGCGGGCTTAGCCGCAGTCGTCTTTGTTGCGGTAGTTTTTGCCGCCGCGGGCTTAGCCGCAGCCGTCTTTGTTGCGGTGGTTTTTGCCGCCGCGGGTTTAGCCGCAGCCGTCTTTGTTGCGGTGGTTTTTGCCGCCGTGGGTTTAGCCGCAGTCGTCGTCTTTTTAGCGGCAGGTTTCTTCTCTACCGGTTTCTCTTCTTTCTTAGCTTCTTCAACGACAGGTTCGGGCTGAACCTCAACTGCCTCTGCGGAAACGACAGGCTCTTCCCTGACGGGTTCCGTAACGGTTTCCTCTTTAACCGTCTCTGCTTCGGTGTTCTCTGCTTTTTCTTCATTAGCAGGCATCAACACCGGTTCGGGTGTGTTTTTCGATTTACTGCCCTTTTTGCAGGCGACGATTATTATCGCCATAAGCACACAGGCAACGCCGGCAAAAATCGCAATCCACGCCCAGTTTGGTATAAGAAATAATTCTTCTTTCAACCATTCCATTTGTATATCACCTCTGTAAAATATTATTGCTAAAATTTATTTGCGTTTTCTCGTCACC
This sequence comes from uncultured Christensenella sp., assembly GCA_910578655.1. Classification (GTDB taxonomy): domain Bacteria; phylum Bacillota; class Clostridia; order Christensenellales; family Borkfalkiaceae; genus Coproplasma. The sequence continues at coordinate 10,548 of CAJTQE010000056.1, read as the reverse complement.
GTTCCGCCCGTCAATATTATCATTTTGACAGCCGCAGGTGAAAAATCGTCCGCCTCGACGTTTAAAGCCTTATCAAGCCTGCCGCGGGCAAGAACCTTTATATAGGTGGTCTTTGCGCCGACCGACGGAACTCGTTTTTTAATCTCTTCAAGCGTAACTTCCTCGCCCGAATTGAAATATCTGCCGAGCGTATCGACGTTTACGATAGCCTTTTTGGTTTTATCGGAAATTTTCTCGCTTTCGTTTACAAAAGTTTCGACTTCCTCGTCGTCAATCTGCTCTTCCGCCTCGGGAACGGTTATAGACTCTACTGTTTCGATTTCTTCGGTCAGATCTGCAATTTCCTCGTATTCTTCCTGAGAAATTTCTATAAAGCTCTCTTCCGAATCGGAAGCGTTTTCTTTCCACTTCAACAGTTTGACAAGTCCGCGCTCAACAAGATTTTCAAGCGGCTCGTAAGGATATTGCTTTGCATAATCCTCGTTCGCTTCCGCATCGGCTTCAAGTCCGTTTTCCTGCATAACCTGCGCGATAAGTTCCTTTGCATATTTGCAACGCCTGTCGTTTTTAATCTTATACAAGAGAGGAACTTCCGCATTTTTAGCAACGGACGAAACGTCGTTTATTTTGTATTTGGTATCGGCATATGCCGCAGGGTCAAGCGCGAGATAAAGACTTAATGTCTTTCCGCGGATTGAAAGTCTTGCAAGCAATTTTCTGCCGGTCTTGAACGTTTCGTAACGCCAACTTACGCGAGACTTGACTTTATAACGTGAAAATTCGTTTTTAATTTCGCTGTAATAGCTTTTAAGTTTGTCAACCGACTGAATGATTTTCGCGGTATAACTGCGGTTATAGCGCACTCTCAGAAATATTTTTCCGTCCGCCGTTCTGACAGGCTTTACGTCCGCGGGAGTAAGCTCGGCTTTATTTGCGCAGTTTTCGTCCTCAGGCGAAAAACCGTCGTTGCGTTTTTCCGTCTCTTCAACAGGTGCCGTCGTTGTATCACGGTCGTTTTGGCGTTTCAAAAATTTGAATATTGCCATAATATCCGCCCCCTTTGTATATTAAACTTCTATTATTCTATCATATATTTTCGACAAGGTCAACCTCCGTTGACCTGATTTTTTCATTTAGTACCGAATAATCGGTCGCCGGCGTCGCCCAAACCGGGCAAAATATATCCATTTTCGTTAAGCTGTCTGTCAAGCGCGGCAACGAAAATCTTCACGTCCGGGTGAGCCGCAGCAACCCTTTCCACCCCTTCGGGCGCACCGATTATAGCCATAAACCTGATATTTTTGCAGCCGCGCTTTTTAAGCGCGTTGAGTGCGTCAACCGCCCGTTGCAAGCATGGGGTCTATTAAAATCACCGTCTTTTTTTCTATGCCGTCGGGAAGTTTGCAATAATACTCGCGCGGCTCTAAAGTCTTTTCGTCGCGGTACATTCCTATATGCCCGACGCTTGCCGTAGGAAAAACTTTATGCACGCCGTTCACCATTCCAAGCCCGGCGCGAAGTACGGGGACTATTGCGATGCCCTCTTCCCTCACCTTGTACTGCACCGTCTTTTCAAGCGGCGTTTCCACTTCCACCGGCACAAGCTCCACGTCGCGCATACTTTCGTAAGTCATAATTGTGGTAATCTCTTCGATAAGTTCGCGGAATTTTTTCATTTCCGTATTTTTGTCGCGCAAAATCGCTATTTTGTGCTTGATAAGCGGATGGTCGAAAATAAATACGTTTTTCATTTTTACCTCATACTTTTCTGCTCTCGTGACAGCAGAAATAAATAATCTGCCTGTCGGAAGCAAGTTCTTTTATCAAAGCCTGCGCCCTTGCGGTATGTTCGCCGTCAAGATGCACAAACGGGTCGTCCATAATTATAAAGGGCTGCTCTTCACTGTACATATTTTCTATAAGCGCAAGCCTGAGGCACAGCGCGCAAAGACTTTTTTGACCCGCGCTGAGATGACCGTCGCTCTTCTCTTCGCCGTTTCTTTCAAACCTGACGTTAAAGTTTTTATCGAAGATGACGTTTTCGCCAAGCGTCTTTTCCAAAAGCTCGCTATAACGGAGAAACCTGTCTTTAACGGGTAATACGTACCTGTCTTTAAGCCGGCGTTCCGCCTCTTCAAGAACAGCCAGAGTTTTGGTTATAAGCTCGTGCTTCTTTTTAAACCGCTTTTCTTCTTCCTCGGCAGTACTTAAATCCTCTTCAAGCTCTTGAAGTTTTTCAACCGCCGTTTCGTCGTCTTTTATTTCGCTGTCAAGCCGGCTCAGCCTGTCGCGCTTTTCGGAAAGCGCGGCGTCCAAATCAACGGTATCGCCGACGCCGTCGGGACGTATATCAAGCGAATTTTCCCGTTTGAAAATTTCGGCTTTTTGCAGCAGCTCCGCAATACGCGCCCGAAGTCTTTCGGCTTCCCGACTGTCGCGCTCTATTTCCGCCGCCTGCGCAATGATGTCAGACGCCCGTCGTAACGAATACTTATTCAGCGTCCCGTCAATAGACTGTTCGCGCCTTTGCTTATCTTCGCGTTTTTCGCGCGCGCGGCTGCTTAAACTTATTTTTTCCTCGTTCAGTGCAGTGTATTGTGAAACCGATTCGCGCAGCAGCATCAAATCAGACTGAATGCTTTTCCCTTCGAAACCGTATCTTTTGAGAAATGACAAAAGTTTGGTTTCCTCGTTTTGCCGTTCAAGCTGTTTTTCGTTTATCTGCCGTGTAATCCTTTCTCTGTCTGCGGCGGCTGATTTATAAGCTTGCAAATCGCGCGATAAATTGTTGAAGTCAACCTCTACGCCGGCGCCCGAATAGTAACCGTACCGCACGAGAAAACTTGCAATTTCGTTTTCAAGTCCGCCGTCCGCCGTACCCTTAATTGAGTTTAACTGACCTTTAAAATACAGAAACGCGCCCGTAAGCAAAAGCGCCGCCCCGACGCCGACGGCTGCTCCGCCCGCAACCGCGCTTAAAGCAAACAGCCCTGCGCCGATACCGATTATTATTACTGCGGCAATCGCAACGGCAATCGGAAGTTTTTTGCTTGCTACGGGTCTGGAAGTTTTCGATTCTCTCAGCGACAAAATTTTTCTGCCGTATTTTTCGACCTCGTCCCCGTCCGGTACGCCGACGGGAAAGTCGACCGGTGAACTTCCTTGCGAAAGCTTAACCAAATTTTCGCACTCCGTTTCAAGTCTTATAAGATTATCGGCCGACGGACATTCCGTGGGAACGCCGTCCGCAAATAATATTTCAAACTTTGCAAGCCTTTCCTTTTTTTCTTCGCCGAAATCAAGATTTGCTATCCCCTCGTTCACGACGGCAAGCGCGTCGGCGTTTGCTTTCAGCGCCTTTGCCTCCTCAACAGTAGGAATACCCGAGGGATATTCGGCAGTCAATTGCCCGAGTTTTTGTTTTTCTGCGTCCGCGTCCGCAACATAACCGTCGTAAACGCGCCACTTCTCCAAAACAACTTTTCTGTCGCGCAAGCTGCGGCTGCCCTCGTCAAGAGCTTTTATCTCGCTTTCCAGCGCCGCACGCCTGCCATACTTTTCGCCGAGATTTTCGCTTATTACGCGCTTGTTTTCTATTTGGCTTTTAAGCCGCAGCACCTCGTCGTGCTTGTCGTCTATTTTACCGCCCTTGCCCCTTTTGAACTTATATTCCTTTTGCAGTTTTTCAAGCTGCTCGCGCGCGCCGTCATAGTCCGCGTCGTCCACGAAACCGTTCAGCATTCTGCCTATGTCGGCAGTCGCGCCCGACCCGGTATCGGCGGAGGTAATAAACACCGTGCGCAGAAAAGACTGCTCGTCCATTCCGAAAACGGCCTTGCCTATGTCTTCGGGAGCGGTTTGCCGTACGCCGTTTTTATAGAACGCAACAACGTCCTCCGTCGCGCTTTTTCTGCCGAAAAACCGCTCGATTTTATATGTCGCTCCGTCCTTTTCGAATACGAGGTTTCCCCCGAATTTACCGCCCTCAAACGGATAATAATGCGCCCTGTCGCCGAACTCTTTATCGGTTGACCTTGTCGCTTTAAGCCCGTAAAACATTGCACGCAAAAACGAGGCAAGCGTTGTTTTGCCGTAACCGTTTTTCTCACAAAACGACGTAAGGTTTCCGAACTTGAAATTTTTCTGTTTAATGCTTCCGAAATTTTCGATATAACAAGATACAAGTCTCATCTGTCAGCCTGCCCCGACAGCGCTTTTAAACCCAAATCGAGTATTATCTGTCTATCGTTCTCGTCCATATTTTCTTCCAAAGCCAGACGGACGAATTCGCCTTTGAGCGAACGGCTGTCAACAAATCCGGAATAGTCCGATTTAAGGCTTGTGCGGTCTTTCACGGAAACGTAACTGCAGACTCCCGAGAGATATTTTTCCACGTCTGCCGCAAGGTTTTCGTCTATATAACCAAGCTCGCCGACAAGGTTGACCCTCAGCAGATTTTTGGGATTGACGTTCAGGTTCGCCCTTATTTTCATAGCCGCCCCGTAGCCGTCGCTCGCGTCTGACACGTCGCAGTCTATTTCCTCCACAGTGCGGCAGGCAAACGGCACGAACCGCGCTTCCTTCGCGTCTGTATCGTAGACTATAAAACCCTTTTCGCCCGTTTCGTCAAAGCCCCTGCCCTCCAAACAACCGCTGTATGCAAACTGACCGCGTCCGTCCAAAGGCTTTATATAGTGGCTGTGGTAATGCCCCAGCGCAAGGTAATCTATATTTTTGTTTTTGAGTTTCGGAATAGATATACTGTACAGTCCCACGGACTCACCCACAGCACCGTGAAGGACGACTATATTTAAGTTGTTCGCTTCGGGTTTGAGAGAAGAATACATCGATTCGCAGTTGCCCGAAGTCATTTCCAGTCCGTACAGGCAGACGTTTTCACCAAGATTATAGCCCGTCCATTCCTCGCCGAACGTCTTTAAATTGTCTATCGTTTCGGTATAGCTTTCCTTGCCGTCGTGGTTGCCGCGCAGGTAATAGAAGTTTATGTCCGCGTTGCGCCTGACCGCGCTGTAAAAAAATTCTTTATCTTTTTTAAAGGGGCGGTCGCTGTCGAACACGTCGCCTGCAAGCAGAATACTGTTTATACCCTCGCGACGGGCGTACTCTATCAGCCGCGAGAAAGAATCGCGCAATTCTCTTGCCCTTTCTTCGGCTTTGTCTTTGGGGAATTTTTTCATTTGCGAACCCAAATGCACATCCGCGCAGTGAATTATTTTCAATTTATCACCTCAATATTTTTCGGTAAAACGGTGACGGACGCCGTCCTCGTCCTTGTACTCTATAACAGATTTCAAATTCACGTTTTCAACGCTTCTGAAAATGTTCTGCTCAATGCCAGCGTCCTCACTTTCAAGCTTACGGATAAGCGCTTTCATTTTCCGCCGTTTGGAATCGTCCTCGTTCTTTTCGCCGTTTTCGGTAAACTTGCAGGCGCACTGCAAAAATTCAAGTTTGTTATAATCGCGCCAATGCTTTATAGTGTCCTCGCGTATGAGGTACATAGGTCGGATCAGCTGCATACCCTCGAAGTTTGCGCTGCGCACTTTCGGCATCATTGTCTGAATTTGTCCGCCGTACAGCATTCCCATCAGCACGGTTTCTATAACGTCGTCGTAATGGTGTCCGAGCGCGATTTTGTTACAGCCCAAATCTTTGGCTCTGTGATAGAGGTGTCCGCGCCTCATTCTCGCGCAGAGGTAACAAGGCGATTTATCTATACCGTGTACGCTTTCGAATATATCCGTTTCATATACTGTTATGGGAATATCCAGAAGCTTTGCGTTGCGCTCTATCATAGCGCGGTTGTCAGGGCTGTATCCGGGGTCCATCACGAGAAAAGTCAGCTCAAACGGAATTTTATTGTGCCTTTTCAGTTCCTGAAAAAGCTTAGCCAATGCAAAGCTGTCCTTTCCGCCGGACATACATACGGCGATTTTATCGCCCTCTTCGATAAGCCCGTACTCGACGACGGCTTTCGCAAACCGCGAAAACATAGATTTTTTAAATTTTTTTCTGAGACTTAATTCAACGTCTTGCGCAGTAACCTCGTTCATAACGATAATATTTTAAATTATCACGGCTGATTCGTCAAGGAAATTGCAAGGCAGAACGCGCGTGAAAATTTTTTAAATTTTTTTCCCTTACCCCCTTGTTTTTTGTTATTTACCGTGTTACAATATATATATAATACAATTAAATAATATAAGCGCGCGTACGCGCGCTTGTGTATGCGCCAGCATACACACCATTCCTCTAAATACAAGCTTCTGCTTATATTAATATTTTTTTGGAGGGTCGTATGAAAAGACGACGTTTATTGTTGGTGGCGTTAAGCCTGATTGTCACATTATGTATGTGCTTTTGTCTTGCTGCTTGCGATTCGTGTAACGGCGAACCGGTAGTTTTGGCAACACCCGTAGTTACCATTGGTGAAGACGGCATTGCAAGATGGGACGCAGTTGAAAACGCAAGCGGCTATGCCTATAAAATAGGTGACGGCAAAGAGGAAAGCACAGACAAAACTTCCGTTCTGCTTCAAGACGGTCAGTCGATTGTAGTTAAAGCGGTCGGCGACGGACAAAACTATGCAGACAGCGGATATTCTGAAGCTAAGACTTATACTAAACCTACCCCTACCCCCACGCCTGAAAAACTTGGTACGCCTACGGTTACCATCAGCGATGACGGCGTTGCAAGTTGGAATGCAGTTCCCAATGCAGTTAAATACGCTTATGTAGTTGACGGCGGCACAGCAGTTGAAACGGTGGGACTCTCTCACCAGCTTAACGACAAACAGACGATAAAGGTCAAGGCAATAGGCAACGGCACCGAATACTCGGACAGCGACTGGTCAACCGTTAAAACCTACAATGCCCCTCAAGACCCAAACCAATTTACGACCCACGAGGAATATTTGGCGGCGACCGACGGCACTTCCGTCAGAGTTAAGGGCGTAGTTACGGGTATTACCCCCAACAGTATTTACTTCCAGGACAAGGACGGCGGATATTACGTTTACGGTTTGACGGCAATGCCCGAAACCCTTGCAATAGGCAAAACGATAATAGTCAGCGGTAAAACAAAGTTATTTGAAGGCTTGCAGGAAATAGAAAATGCAACCGTCGAAGTTACTGAAGACGACGCTAAAACCGTAGAGTCCAAAGATATTACCGAACTGCTTTCTGCGGCAACGCTTGACAGCGCAGCTCTTAAAAATCTGCAAAGCACTCTCGTCACAGTCAAAGGCGTAACGCTCGGCACGGCGGACGCTGAAAACAAAAGTTTCACACTGACTGTTGGTTCTAATTCTTTCATTCTCTACATAAACGGCAAACAATGCATCGGCACTGACGCGCAGGACGCGCTTAAAGCTTTATTTACGGCAAACACAGGCAAAAAAGCAGATATTATCGCTTTCGCTACTCTGCACGGTGATTTCCAACTTTCTCCTGCACCCGCAAACACGATTACTGTCAAAGGAGCGGTCACTCTCCCTGCACCCGAAGTTACTATTGACGGCGAAGGCGTTGCAAAGTGGGCGGCAGTTGACGGCGCAACCAAATATATAGTTAAAATCGACGGCACCGAAACCGAACAAACGGAACTTTCCGTTCAGCTTGCCGACAAACAGACCGTTCAGGTTAAAGCTATCGGCGACGGCGTAGATTTCTTGGACAGCGCATTTTCCGCAGAGCAAACCTATAACGTCCCTGCTATGGTTGACAGTTTAACTTTTGATTTTGCAAATTTAAACGGCAACTATGAAGAGATTAAAACAGCCAAAGAAGCTGTTGACGTTTTAAAAAATTCCTGTAGCGTAAACGCATATTTTGAAGTGCTGGTCAACGCCGATAATAAACTTCAAAAGGTTTATAAAGGCGACCAAAACAAAAACATTAAAAACGCGCTTAAATTCAGCACGAAATCCGAACACGCAATGATGACGGTTTCTTTTATGCAAAACGTAAAAGAAGTTATCGTTAACTGCGGCTTATACGGCAGCGACACGGGCTCTCAAATAATTATTAACGGTGTAGCTCAGGAAATTACGGGAACAGGCGATTTAACGTTTAAATTTGATTTCCCCACTCAAAACATTAAAATAGAAGGTAACGGCAGGTCTTTCGTTTACAGTATAACCGTCAACTTCGGCGATTTCGTATTAGAGACTCCCGAACTCGACGTTAACGACAACGGACTTGTGAGTTGGGAAGCCGTTGAAAACGCAACGGGTTATAGATATGTTATAACCGATAAAGACGGCTCTGTCGGCGCAGAACAGACGACAGCCGAGCTTAGCGTTCAGTTAAACGACGGCGACAGCATAGAAGTTTGGGCATACAGCGACGTTGAATCAGTTTTAGACAGCCCCAAAGCAAAAGCAAATTATGCCAAAATTCAACTCGATCCTCCCGTAGTTAGCCAAACCCCGTCGGGAGCCGAATGGAACGATATCGAAAACGCAAGCGGTTATAAATACACAGTAACCCACGCCGACGGAACAACGGAAACCCTTACAACAGATAATACAGCCGTTCGTCTTGCCGATAAAGACAAGATAGTGGTTATAGCGGTCGGTACGGGCAAATATAAAGACAGCGACCCCTCCAAAGAATTGCAATATAACGCCCCCACCGACCCCCAGCAAATAAAGGCTCCCGAAATCGAGATCAGCCGCGACGGCACCGCAACTTGGAGCCAGGTTGCAGCAGTCGGTTTCGTTTATAAAATTAACGACGGCGAAGAAGTAACGGTAGATAAAGACACCGCTACTTACAAGCTCAACGACGGTGAAACGATTTCCGTTATGGCGAAAGCCCCTGCAGACGACACCATGCTCCTTGACAGCGATTATGCTACAATGACTTATAAAGCGCCTGCAAAACTCGATACGCCTGCAAACGTTGCAATAACAGTCGAGGGCAGCGAAGAAGGTAAAGTCGTAATCACTTGGGACGCAAATGACAAAGCAACAAAATATGCTTACGCGATAGGCGACGGCACAGCTGTTGAAACGCAGGATAACACAATAACTATTACCCTTGCAGAGGGTGAAACGTTCAAGGTTTTGGCTGTCGGCGACAACCAAACGGCAAACGACGGAGATTTCAGCGCATTCTTTGACAACAGCGAATACAGCGAACTCGAATTTGTTATCGACAACGAAAAAACCTACACCGTAGCTGAAATTCTTCCTTTAATTCATTACTACGGCGCAATAGCTTCTGCAAAAACATTTACAGTAAGCGGCGTTGTTTCGGCAAACACGGCATATAACACTAAATACAAAAACATTGATATAACGCTTAAAGACGGCGACTCAACTATCATTATCTATCGCGCTGATTTTGAAACCGGAGTAGGCAGCACTGCAACTAAAGAAAACGAACTTGTAAATTGGACTGTAACCGCAACGGGTAAACTTCAGTTTTATAGTTCAAGCAAGGAACAAGTTGTAAACGGAAAAATTTCCGCACTTGAATTAAGCGCAGCAGACAGAGTTAATCTTGCAAAAGAATCTTTGACTTTGAAAGATGTGTATTATAACGCTTTTGAACTCCCCCTTACAGGCGGATACGGTACTGTTGTTTCGTGGGCAATTGCAAATACCGATGACGTTTCTATGAATATAGAAATTGCAACCGACGGCAAAAGCGTTACGATATTGCAGGGCGAAGCAGACGTTGAAATTACGCTTACGGCGACAATATCTTACGGCGACGGCAATGATAAAGTAACCGAAACAAAAGACTTTACCTTTACTATCCCCGCCGAGGGCACAACTCCCCCTGTTGAACCCGTAACAACTTCTGTCAATATCAGGGAATATGCTGAAGCAAATAATTGGACTAACTCAACCGCATATCTATCCGTAAATATAGATAGCAATATTGTGGTTTCTACAAATAGTGGAACCAACAACGGAAAGTACTATACAAGCGGATACGATTGGCGTATGTATGAAAGTGATAACGCCAAAATAACAGTTACTGCACAAAGTGGACATAAAATCGTTTCTGTTAAATTTACCTATACATCAGGCAACAATGGTATTTTAAAAGATTATACTAACACTACCTCATATGCCACAAACGAAGTAATAAACGTTAATGATTCTTCTATTACACTTAATGTTTCAGTATCTTCTGGTACAAAAAAGGGTCAAGTCAAAATAACAGCAATTGAAGTAATTTATATTGCAGTATAATCCTCTTAACAAAAAACAGCCTTTCTTCGGAAAGGTTGTTTTTCTTTTTTGCGCCCTCCCCTTGAAAG
>CAJTQE010000056.1:0-224 GCA_910578655.1 uncultured Christensenella sp. | reverse complement strand
GGGGGGGGGGGAAGGGGGACCGCCTTGCGGTGGTTGAGGGGGGTCTCTTACTTTTACACCTCATCCGTCTGCTCCTTCCTCGCAGCCACCTTCCCCTCAAGGGGAAGGCAATAAAAGCTCTTTTACTTTACCGCTCTACTCTTACCTTATCCTTGAAAGCACCACCCCCACCTTCCCCTTAAGGGGAAGAAATTAAGAAGTATTTTTTAAATAGGTGAAAGTTT
>CAJTQE010000055.1 GCA_910578655.1 uncultured Christensenella sp. | reverse complement strand
GAATGTATTACACGGTGCATACATAAATTGCAATAAAAATTCCCCTCACCCGGCTACGCAGGAAGAGGGAAGAACAATTTAGTGTAACCCAAGTTTTGGCTTTAAACACGCGGATATATCGTGTAAATCTTTTTCATTCATAACAATTACTTTTAAATTGTTTTCAGCATATATTTTTTGCGTATAATCTTTACTTTTTAAATATTGCTCACTCGTAAGCTCGTTATATTCAATATAACAGCCATAATCGGGCAAATAGAAGTCGGGCAAAATCGATTTTGTTTCGCCGTTTTCCGAATAATAAACGGGCTCTTCATATACGGAACGTATTTTATTATTATAAAGCCAATCACTTATCATAGCTTCCGCACGGCTACGAACCTTTCGCCCATCAGCGCAACGATACTGTAAATTGCCATATTCGTCAAGTTTTTCAACAGTTTTACAATTTGTTATTCTAATATCGACTGACCTGTCTTTATATTTAGCATAACAAGCGCGACAAAAATGTTTACCGTTTGAAAGCTCACCGCAAAGTAAACAAGTTAATTCAGATAAAACAGTTTTGTCGGAAATAGACTTTTGTTCGGAAGACGTGCAAACGCACGGTGTGCCAACAATATGCCACGTTCCGCAATCTTCACATTTAATGACTTTTCCGTCAGCTTTCATTTGTAAATGTTCACGGCAAAGAGGATACATTCCACTCGGTTTACCGCAAATCACACAAGTTTTTCCCATATTTAACCTCAATAAAAAAATGCGTACCCCAAAAAGAATACGCACTCAAAACATATTCCCTTTTGTTGATTTTTTGTCGCTACACAAAATTTATCTAATGGTAAAAGAAGAATACAGTTTTGCAATATGTATCCATTAGATAATTATTCTTTTGTGTAGCAAAATAATTTTATCATGAAAGAGTATAGCTGTCAAGTTTTACATTTTCGGCGATAAAAAAAGTCTTGACTTTTTTATGAGTATTGCATATAATATAACCAATGACGGGATAAAACCCGAACATATACGCACTTGAATAGTTCGTAGCAAAGTGTTATTGAACGGAAAATATTTTTCCTTCATCGGCATATTGATATATGTCAGCTTGATTTTAAATACCCTCGCAAAAGCGAGGGTATTACTTTTATTTTTTATTTATAAATTTCTTAAACCGTTTTTGTTGATAAGGCGTAAGTTTTCCAACAGGGATTGCCTTGCTTAAATCTTTAAACGGTTGCCCGTGAATATCTTTTTTGCGCGGTATACCGTAAACCGTTGAAATACCGTTTGCACCTTTAATTTTCATTAAAATTGCGCGTTTATTCCTTACGTCTGCCGCCTTTGACGGGTCAATATAATGCGAAGTAGGATATAGAGAATAACTCTTTTTCTTTTTATCGTAAAAAGATACATAATAGTGTACACCTTTCGGGTCATATTTGTCTTTATGATAACCTTTTAAGCTTTCCTTTTTAATAATTACCCCATCTTGAATTTTTACAAATTTCATATTTTATTCCTCGTTCAAGTTATTTATTTCCGTTTGGAAGTGGGAGTTCTGCAAACCTAATTCGTCAAGCGTAGCCATTATGTCGGCGTATTCGCGCATATCGTTCAAACCTACCGTATTGACCGCCGCGCGCGTTTCAAATATGCCGCTTAAACAGTCCGTAGAATAACGCTTACTGTAAATCTTTTTGCTTTGTCTGAAATACTTGCATTGCTTTATTTCGCCCTCGCGCGCGCCGCTTTCGACTTCAAGCGTTAACGTCTGACTGCCGAACGTATTCACTGTCCTTTCGCAATAGTGCTGTAATTTCGCCGTTACAGACTTCAAGCAGTACAAAAACAAAGTGTTGTCAGCGCGGTTGTAACGGTATTGAACGTAAAAATTTTGAAACTTACCGCAAAGCCAACCGAAAAGAAAATTGAATACGTGGAACGGTGCGAAGAACGGAAGCGCAAGCGTTTTCTCACCTTTAGCTTTTATCTCTACAATTTCGCCCAGCTCCCGCGCATCTGCGCCCAAGCTCGTAGGGCGTTGTAGATCGGCAAATATTTTGATAAATACGCGATTAGCTACGACGCAAGCGTGGCGGCTCATTTTTAATAGTACGTTAAATAAATCGTTCTTTTGGTTGCACTCTGTTGCGCTTGCTTTAACTTCCTTTAATTCGGGCGTATTCTTTCGTTCCTTGTCAATTTCGGATATAAGATAAACACCAAATCCGAAAGCATACCTATTTGGATTGTCTTTAAGCATTTGCGTACCTAAACGCAACATATCTTGGTCAAGAATATGAGCGTGGCGAGAATAGCTATCCATAAGCCTACTGTCACGCTTGAAGAAATCGCCGTTCCAGAGTGGAAAGTTGCCCAAGTCCGCAAACAGCATATCCGTCCTAACGGAATAGTTGGATAAGAGCAACGAAGATTGAACGGTGTAAATAAAATAAGCGCAAACATAATCTTCCAACGCCGCCCATATATCCGTCAGCTTTAATTTATCGTCATAAGTCAGACCGTAACACTCGTAATCGTAGTCAAAACATAAATTGTTATAGTCTATCCCGTAACGCTTTTTTAACTGTCTGCGACAGCTTTTACGGATAGTTACATTACTGTACCCCGCGCAAAAACAAGCGCATAAACGGCGTATAAAAGCGCGGCAAGAGGGCAAATCATAAATTCTATGACGTAGTATTTGTTGCTTTATGGCGTTTTCAAGATTTATCCAAGGGAAGTACGGAAATTTCATATCCGTTTCGAGGATAATTTCAAACGCCATATCCCTAAACTGAACTTCCGTAGATAGCGCCATATCCGTTATTTGCAAAGTCTTTCCCGCGCCCATTACGCCGACAACAAACGTTACAACGCCCCTTTCGTTTATAAAGCCGCGATTACGCCTTTCACGGTGATATAGCCGATCATATGCTATTCTACGGCTTATAACTTCAATGGCAATAACTGCAATAATAGCCCACACCCACAATGGAATAAACGTAAACGGTACGGACAAATCTAAAAACAGCTTGTACACCTGCCGATAGATATTTACCACGTCGAACGACATTACGAAGTAGAAATAGAACGCAAAAAATTCAAGCAATATCGTAATAAAATTGAAATTATACACCCATAATACCGCCCATACAATGTAATAAAGTTTATGATCTGCAATGAACGTTACAAGTTCTGTAACCCACGTTTTGACAGGGCGGCATGTATGAGTGGTAAACCATTTAAACGCTTTCAGCGGTTTACTGTCCTTGTTATAATCGTTGTTTTCGGTTTTCAGATACCGCTTGAATAAAAGCCACGCCACGAGTATAAACGGTAACGCTATAATAAGTACTTTACAGACCACAAACAGCGTGTTTGCAACGCTGTCTAAATATCCGAAGAAATTTTCTTTATCCGCCCATAATTGCCAATATTGCGCCCAATTGCTTTGAAACCCCTGCACGTTATCCGGTAGTGGTATAACGGGAGCGGTATCGCCGTAGGACGGGAAAAAGGGATATTTCGGGAAGTCATTGACGGAGGGAGTAAAGCTATATTCTATCCCAAACATTTCACAGAAATAAAAAGCAACAGATAAGCCTAAATCGCGCCCACTTTCGATCAATCGCCCTAATGCGTTCGGAAATACGAAAACGCTTACGCATATAAACGCAAGCGTAATCGCCACACAAACGATATGAAAATAATTAAACCGCCTCATATCTGATACCCTGTGTAAATAAAGTAACCCACGACAAATAACGCCGCCAAGCCTAAGATTATAATTAATATCCGTTTAAACATTTTCATAGCCAACACCTAAATCTTCTATTAAAAAGCCATAATCAGCAATATCTAAAAAATATCGTTTTGCACGCAAAAAATAACTATTCTTAAACGGAAAAGCAAAATTAGATATAATTTTTTTTCGTTCGTTAGCCCAATAAATAATTACGCAATCGCGCCCTTTAATTTCAAGCGTGCGGAAGTATTCGGTTATTTTACGGCGCAAGAAACCCGTGTAGAAACTACCGTTATCAATATACCTTATTTTTTTGTTTTGAAAGTCTTTATATTTTTCGCCACAAGCAAGCGCATAACCCGTTGCTATATCTATTACGACGTAACGACAAAATATTTTCATAACATACACCCTACACAGCCGCCGCAACGCATAAAGAAACCTAATAATAAAATGCAGAATATAAAACCGATAATCTTAAACAACCATTTTAAAATAAACATTTTTGTTATTCCCTTTTCTTTTTTTCAACGACTTGAATTACGGTTTTACTCGGGAACAAATTTTTACAAACGAGATAAATTAAAGCGATAAGTACAATTACAGCAACAACCGCAAATATTATTGCGAATATGCTTTTTGTTTTTTTATTATGGTAATTTTCTTCAAGCGGAGGAGTAAGTCCCGAAATAACGTCAGTGGGCGTATGTACAACGGGTATTTCGGTTTCTACGCCGTCGGCAGTGAACCACAGTGAAATTATATCGAAATCAAGGTATACGGTTTCTTGTGACACATAACCGTTTATGTCACCTTTGCCCCAATTAGTAACATTCGTTTTAACAAGTGTTTTGCCGCCGTCTATATCGGATCTACGGCAGTAAGAGGATACGCAAGGAGCGCACATATACTGTGTGGAACTGAACCGCAAAATTACAACTGTTTCGTCGTTTGCCTTTGCTTTTGCGTGCTCGTCTTTAAGACTTTGCACATCCTTTTCGTTTATGTAAAGACTACCCGCTATTTCATTATTACTACCTGTTAAATCGCTGTCTGAAATAGTTTCTATCGCTTTTTTACTATCGTAAATCGTTTCCACGTTGAAGTTACCGCTAAATGCTGTTTGCCAAAAGTCTTTTGTGGTAACGCGCCAAAATACGTCTTGCATATCGGACGAATTTATTTCCTTACGATTGTATCCGTAATCATAACCATTTTGAACATAGTCCTCAAACAGATATTTACTGTACCTGTCATTAAGAAGCTCGCCGCCAAGATGCTTACTATTATTCAACAGCTTATCTTTAAGAGCGGTACCGTCAATATCGTAGTTTTCGCATTCTTTGCCGCCTGTATAAAACGCTGCCGCAAAACTCGAAAATTTATCATAAATAATTTCCGCACCGTTTAACCAAAGAAAACCCCAATGGTAACTATCGCCGATTTGGTATCCGTAATTCGATGTCCAATCGGAAGTACCCCATTTCTTAAACCAATTCGATTTACCGTTTTCCCAAAACACATTAAAAAGAAAATACATATCGTCCGAAAGGGTAGAGGTATCCGCCCCGTGCAGAGCGTTTATTTTATTGAACGTATAGCTATCTTCCGTAACAAGAATAGGTTTAGTGAAATATTCGTACCACTCGCAAATTATCTTTGTAAGTTCGCCGTAATCTTCAAAATACTTATTCGGAATACGGAAATAACAACTGTTTAACTGTGACTGCTCGCCGTTATAATAATCACCCTGCGGACGATAGAAAGTGTGATGCACTTGTAAATCAAGACATTTATCAAAACCGTCTACCGTACAGCTTAATGTGTTTGTTTCAGAAAGTTCCGAGCCATAGCCTTTAACATAGCCCGTATATGTATACTTCGCCCCGACCTTATAAGCGGTTACGTTGCTCTTAACTACAAGCTCGATCTCCGTTATTTCATAAACACGGCTGTTTGCGTTTAACGTCTTTAATATATCCGCGCGCTGAGTTTGCGACAGGCGTATTTTAAACTTATAAAATCGCCCCTCATAGCCCGTTGCAGAGGAGTAATTAAGAAAATCCAAAACGTATTTATCCGAGCTTTTATTACCGCAACAGAACTGTATCTTGTTGCGTTCGGTATTTGTATCAAAAGCTATGTCTTGTGGGTTGTATACGTAAATGTAAAGTCCGAAATCGTCCTGCTTATTCGTATACTGTGAATAGCAGAACTCTACAAATGAAAGAACTTGCGGTATGCCGTTTTCGTTATGCGGATAATCTTCGATGTTAAAGGCATTGCCGCCGATAGTGGAATTTTGCAAATCGTCTAATACATTGTTTTTTTCGTAACCTGCAACCGTAGTTGAAGAAGTAGAGGCATAGACCATTGCCGCGTCGCCACCCACAAGAGCGGTAAACACGAACAGTAACGCCGCAAACAAAGCCACCAAAACGTATATAATTTTTTTGTTTAGTTTCGTCATAAGTTTACCGCCTTAAAAAACTATATTATTATCGGATAAATCAAGAGACAGAACAGCGCATATTGCAAATTTAACTGTTTTATTATCTGAAGTAAAAGTCAGCAAATACGGACATTCAATTTTAACATTTAAAACGACTTCGCCGCCGTGTATTGTTGAAAGTACATTTTCAAGCGAATAATCGGCAATACAGTTAATGTAAAAATATCCGTCCTTTACACCGCTTGTAAATACTTTGCTTAAATCAGCTTGACTGTATCTATACAAACCGCCGTTTACTTCGTATTCAAAGTCCGTTTCGCTTGTTACGTTCGGCGTTAGCATTATCTTATAACTTTCAACACCTTTAACCTTAAATTGCGCTTGCCCTTTTGGTGACAATGCAATTACATTATTTTCTCCGTCATAATCTTTGCCGTTGCATTCAATACGAAAGGCGGGGTTGAATAAATCTTTGATTTTGTCGCCCGCCTTTGTATATTTGAATATAAACCCAACGGCAAGAATTATTAAAAGCAACGTTATTATTACAGTCAATACCGATTTAAAAGTTGATTTTTTCTTACCGCTCATAATTGCACCGCCTTAAAAAATAATGTGGTCATCACCAAGCGTGACATTATCTGCCGCTGTAAATAACGGTGAGAAGTATGTGTTAATATATCCTTTTGTTACAACTTCCGTTGAAATCACCTTTTCACCATAATACACTTCACAAGTTGCCTTACAGGTAATGTACGGGTATCCTTCATGTACGTGAGATGCCAATTCTGGCAAAACCCTTTCCGCGCTTATTTCAGAGTGTAACATTTGCATTAGCATTTCTTGATTAGCAGTAAAAGCATAGCCCAAATGTTCGTTCCCCATAAACCCATTAGAAATTTCAGCTTTTTCACCGACGGATACATACCCAACGTGGCAAGGTCCACTCAGAAAAGAAACATCGCGCAAAATTTCTTCAGATAATGTGAGTTCGACTTTAATTAATCTGACACTAGGGCGCAATGTGCCTACACTGTGATTTACGAAACCCGGAACAACGCCATATTTATTTTGATCACCTTGATTAAAAGTCATTTTAGAGTTATCGCCCCCGATTGTATAAACAGGTTTACCGTTTTCACCAACACCTGTTTGGGTTAAAGCACCCATTCCAACAGTAACCTCTGTCGAACGCGCTATATAATCAATAGTTGTTGTCGCATATACGTTTTCGTAGTTGGTATCGACTCGCAAATTAATCTGTTCTCCGAATGCCTGCAAACAAGTCAATATAATTTCTTTCCCATCAACCCGTACGGTAACATAGTCCGTGACCGTCTTACCGCTTGCCCATTCGCTTTCCGCATTCTTGAACGAAAGCGATGCGTGTAATCTCTTATCCGTCGTGTTTTCGGGCGTGAAAGTTGCTGTAAGAATATACGCTGAGTCCGCTCGTTCATTTATTCCGTTTGCAGCATACTCCGCACGGGCAATTTCTTTGCTCATAAGTTTTACGCCGTTGCTTTCGCTTTCGCCGATTATCGCGCCGTCAGTTGTTTTATCCTCGTCTGGCGTAGTCTGTTCCGTATTGTCCTTTCCAAACCATTCGGACGGCTTTTGTTTGCCCGTTCCAAAAACTTGTAAACACACGCTTGTTGCCATTACCAAAGAAAGTGATACAGCTACACCACAAAAAAATTTTCCTAATTTGCTCATATTTTTACCTCTAATATTTTATTTACCGTCTTTTAATATGCCGAAATAAGCGACGGTTTTCTTATTTCGTTTGCCTTTGTCGTCATAGAAATGGTCTACAATTTGACTTTTCGCAGTTGCGTTCAAATCGTATGTATTGCCTTTAAATCTCGGCTTTTTCTTGTCGCTTGCGGTTACTATCATATTTGGCATAGTTGTTTCTATCTTGCCGACAAAATGATATTTTGAATTTAAACGCTTAACGCCGTTCTTCCCGATTATCCACGCTTCGCTTGACGGAATTAAACGAACACCCTTATGCTTTAAACTGTAATTTACACTTGACATAACTTTTCCTCTATGTTACACTTATTAAGCCATCAGCCCCTGTAAGGGGAAGCAACGGGATTTCCGCGTTGACAGAAAAGAACATTTGGCTTTTAAGTGTAGACTTTTCAATTTAACCGCTCCACAAGGAGCGGTTATTTTTGTATTACATTTCCGACGTCGGAATTGTATTACTTTTAATTATTTTTTTTCAAAACTTTGCCGATAACGCTTTTTTGACATTGCGACAAATTTTCATATTTTGTACCGTAAAGTTTTAAAGAAATTGCATTTTTATCGATTGAATTATGTTTAAAAATGCTTGCGCCCCATTTTCGTTCGTTTAATACGCCGCCGCGAAAACTGCGCTGTCCTTTTGTGAGCGGCTTGCCCGTTAATTCGTTTTTACCGCTTTTCAATTCCCTTGCATAACGCTTACTGCGTTTTGCGGGGTTTTCACCTTTTGCCATTTTTATTACCGTCCTTATCTAAATTTATTTTTTGTTGAACTGCCTGTTTTTCGAACACATTGTCGCCGTCAGGCGGTGTTTCGCATATCTTACCGAACGCCGATTTATAATCGAATTTCGGTTTGTTTTCTTTTTTCATATCGGCAAGCTCGTTCTTAAAAACTTGCCCTAAGCCCTTAGGCTTGCCGTAACTATCAATGCCGTCGTCATAAACGGTTATTTCCTTATCCGTGACTACGACGTAACAAGATATACGGCGGTAGAGTTGATCTAAGGTTTCAGTTCTGTTGAACTGTAACTCTTTATACCAATACACGAGCGGAACGGAGGAAGTAATAACTATCATTTCGCCGTTGAACACTTTATTTGAAAACCGACTGCGGACAGAGCTTGAAGTGTTGTTGTCAAGCGTTTTGAGCAAGTCCTCAAATTCAAAGCTACTGTCGCGCAAGTCGTCAAGGATAATTGCTTTTTGCCCCATATAGTCCTGAAACGGGTCGTTTGAGGAAGAGGATATGCAAAAATCATAATCAAGACTATTCAACAGCTTTTTTGCGTAATAGGTTTTACCTGTACCGCCTTTGCCGGTTACGAATACGACTTGTATTTGTCTATCCGTATTCAAAGTTAAAATTTGACATCTTAACTCCCATAATTTCCGAAGTTTTGAAAACGTTGCAGCCTTTTCCGAAATAGGAAGAGTATCAACGTATTTCAGCATTTGAGCATAACTGAAATGCTCGAAGTCACCGATTATTTTTGAGCTTTGTATTTCAGTTTCAAAATCGAAATTCGCGTGAACTTCCGAAGTAGAATACTGATGTTTGTTTTTTTGTGTATCGTTACCGTGAGTGAGATAAAGGAGTACGTCCGTCCAACGACCTTTAATTTTGTTTATAAAATTTTCGCCCGTATGCTCAACGCCGTTTTCGTCCGTATAGCCGAGATTAAACCATTTGGCAACCTGCGCCGTATCGACGCTTGCACCGCCGAAATGCAAAGCTATGTGATAATGCGGACGTGTATCGTCTTTATCGTGGACTATGTAAGCCCACTTTTTGATAGTGGAGTACTGCATACAAGTCGCTTGTATATCGACTTTAAGTTTATCTACGTCGGTAACGATTTCCATTTGTCGTAAATTCATTTTTAACCCCTCGACTTACGAAAAACCGTTATTGCCTTATTTGAACTATTAATAGTTGCTTAAATCAAAATTTGAAATTATTTCGTCTGCCGAATAATCGTAATCACGAGTGTGTAGCATATACATTTTTATTTCACTCCAATTCTTGCCTCGGCAAGTGCATACTAATCTATTGCAAACATTGCACAATTTCATTACGAAAGTATCGTCAACTTTGTTGTTGCCAAAGTCTAAAAAAATGTGATAATGCGGTTCAGCTACGCTTTTATCATGTAAAATATACGCGATTTTAATTTCACCCATAGAAACCTTTAAAATATCGCTTAAATCAACCGTCAAACTGTCCGCATATATAAAAACTTCTTTAAAATTTGATTTCATAATTGTTGCCCTTTGAAACGCTTACACGTTTTTTACACGTTTTACACCTTTTACGCGACCGCTTGGACAAGCCCCAAGCGGTACGCGTATATATAATAGTGTTTATTGTGTTATCCACAGCACTTAAAAGTTTTACACGTTTTACACGTTTTTTCAAACTTTTAATTCCTACCGTAAATATCGTCAAGGGTGTAGGGACTGTTTTGAACAAGGTCAAGATTAGAAACGTACACTCTACCGTCAAAATCGTTTACGCCCAAGTCCATAGTGCAGAGCGAACCAATATTAAGAGCTTTATACTTTGCGTACTTTTCGGGGTTACGTGCTTCGTTTGCAAATGCTACCCTTACAGCTTCGCCCGACTTCGCCGAGAAGATAACACCGTTTGCGTTTCGGTTGCCTAAATCGTAAACCGTTACGTACACAACGTTTTCGTTCGTCTTTTTGTCTGTCGTTGCCCTTACGGACATAATCATTACTTTCTTCATTTTTAAAAACTCCTTTTCGGGAATGAATTAAACCCGAATATAAAATATATTTACAACGCCTTTCGGCGACTGTATCAAATGATGGGAACGGAGGGATTCGAACCCTCATTCAACTTGCCTGAGTTAATGAACGTTCACGCTTTACCGTTAAGCTACGTTCCCAAAGGGGGAATGACTATTTTGCAGAGCTTCGCCGCCACTCACGGCTCATATAAAAAAGCGCAAAAAGGCAAGCCTTACAGCCTGTCCTTTTTACGCTTATTTAAACAAATGAACTTTTCCGCCACATTTATTTTTTGCATTGCTATACCGCCAAAAATAAAAAATCGACAAAGATAATCTTTCGATTACCTTTGTCAACAATTATAAAACAGTACAGTAAACATTTATATACAAAAGTTTGCTTCGGGCGGTATGTATTCGTCCTTATGGAATGGCCCATCCACGCTTGAAGTAAACTCGAATTTCGTTGTATTCAATTTTCAGTCGTTATTTGGTGCTAAAAATAAGACGGTTGCTAATGCTCAGATACTGGTAGTTATGCGTTATCT
The DNA here is from genome assembly GCA_910578655.1 of uncultured Christensenella sp. GTDB lineage: Bacteria > Bacillota > Clostridia > Christensenellales > Borkfalkiaceae > Coproplasma. The sequence continues at coordinate 1,375 of CAJTQE010000055.1, read as the reverse complement.
CGATATGCAGGTAATCAATATTCGAGAACTGAACCGTAACGGCTATGGGGAAGTAATTCATCCGTTTATCCTTTTGGACGAAGGGTACAATTTCATTGACCCTGATTATCCTGTCGCTTTACAGTTCGTATATCTTTGGTATAAGCGTATCCGTAAGTATGAGGGCAGTATCTTTTTTGCGACGCAGAACTTGAGCGATATTTTCGGGAATGCTGCAGTTATATCAAAGACTACGGCCATTGTAAATAATTCGCAATACTCATTTGTATTTGGGCTCGCCCCGGCGGATTTGGAAATATTAACTGACCTTTATAAGAACGTCGGCGGACTTAATGAGACCGAACGGGCGTATATTTCCGATGCGGGAAACGGGGATTGTTTCGCTATCTGTTCGGCACGGCAGCGGACGCGCTTTCACGTCGTGGCTCACGATACTGTGCGTGCGATATTCGAACAGTCTGATTTCGAACTGCAAGATATTTAAGACAACACAAAGAAAAAATGTCCGTACATTTTGTACGGACAAATTGGTAAATATTGGAAAAATCCGATAATTAAAATTGACATCATTTATTTTAAATAGTATAATTCAATCAGAGGTTAAATATGAAAATAATAAAAAAGTTAAATTTTGTTTTAATATTTGTTATCCTTGTATTAGGATTAGTTTCATTAGTGGCTTGTTCAAATAATAGCGATAATAAAGATGACAATAATCATACCCCATTAACGGATGGTGATTTCAAATATATAGAAGATACATCAGGGTATGAAATAAAGGTAATTAATACAGATTTATCGGGGGTGGTAGATATACCATCATCTTATAACGGTAAGCCTGTAACCACATTAAGTACATTTGCATTCTCTCATTGTAGAAAGATTACAAATATCAATATTCCCAATAGTATTACGACAATTAAAAGCCATGCATTTAGCGGATGTGATTCACTCACAAAAATAACAATTCCCGATAGCGTGACGAGTATCGGCAGTGGCGTGTTTTCTAGTTGTTCAGCACTAACAAGCGTAATATGGCCGAATAATATCACGATTAATGGGGATTCTCTTTTTAATAGATGTAGTTCGCTTACAAGTATAACATTGCCGAATAACATTGCGGCTATTGAAGAGAGAATGTTTAATGGATGTAGTTCGCTTACAAGTATAACTATACCTAACAGCGTAACATCAATAGGTGAGTTTGCATTTGAAGAATGCACTTCATTAACAAGTATAGAAATACCTAATAGTGTAACATCAATAGGTGGATATGCGTTTCGGGATTGTGGTTCGCTTACAATTACCATACCGAACAGTGTAAAGGAAATTGGACACTGGACTTTTGGGAACAATGGCAATATTAAAGTTGTTT
>CAJTQE010000054.1 GCA_910578655.1 uncultured Christensenella sp. | reverse complement strand
AAGATACATCGATTAAACGTAAGGTTTAAGTTTGATTTGCTATCGGTCGGTGACACGCCGATGCAATAAAGATACGCCGTAAACGTAAGGTTTCGTTTGATTGGTGAGGAGCCGATCGAGCGGAAAAGCAATAAAGATACATCGTCGACGTAAGGTCGCCGTAAACGTAAGGCTTTTTGTACATAAAAATCTGAGGAGGTTTATTATGTTACAAAAAGTAGAAATATGCGGCGTAAACACATCGTCGCTTCCCGTTCTTTCAAACAAGGAACAACAGGAACTTATGCTCAAATTAAAGTCGGGCGATGATGAAGCGCGTCAAAAGTTTATTACCTGCAATTTGCGTCTTGTACTGTCGCTTGTGCGCAGATTCTGGGCAAAAAACGCCAACGCGGACGACGTGTTTCAGGCAGGCTGCGTTGGTCTTATCAAGGCGATAGACAACTTTGACGTTTCGGTCGGCGTAAGATTTTCGACCTACGCCGTGCCAATAATGTTAGTACTGCGAAACAGACAAAAGGAGCTTAAAATGACAAGAAATCAAGCACTTTTGTCTGTTTTTGCTATGTTTGAGGGTAAAAACAGCCATTTAGAAGAAATTGCAAAACTGAAAGAAGTTGCAAACGTGATGCCCTTTACGGAATGGGATGATGCTACTGTAAAAGATGCCGTTGAGTACTTTATGTCCGTGAACGGCAGAGTCCCTACGGTAACTGATTTTAAAAAAGAGAATGGTTTACCTTCTCATCCTGTAATTAAACAACGCTACAAAATTAACTTGCATGAGTGGCTCAATAAAAATTTTCCTACATATTACAAGCCGAAGCCCACAAGGAAACAAGCATTAGAGTTTGCGTATAAAGTATTAGAGAAATTACCCGATGCACGGGCAAAAATAGGTGAACTGCTTGACGAATATCCCGTTTGTCGGTGGTCGTCAACAAATATTCTTGATGCGGTTGAAGAATTTTTCAGGCAGAATGACAGGTTGCCGTATGAAAGGGAATTTATTAAGGCTAACCATTTACCCGATTACGGACATCTGCTTTATAAATACAAGTGTGGCTTGCGTGAGTGGTACGAAACTTATTGTAATGATTTGTTTATAAAAAATGAAAGTAGGATAAAACCCGTAAGAGATTACCTTAAAGAATTTGCCGAAGAATACGAAAGGATTAAACCTATTTCAAAAGAAGAATTTAACCGTATGCGTAATCCGGAAATATGTTGTCTTGCGGAAGTAGTAATGAAGAATACATATATTTCTAATTGGAATGAACTTTTACAAAAATGTAATCTCCAAAGATATGAAAAAGAAATACCAAAATTGATAACGGAAATGGAAGTTATTATTTTGGACGGCAGTTTAAATGAATTATATCGATATAATATTAATGAGTAAAATAAAGCTCTCACATTTTTGTGAGAGCTACTTTTTATTGACAAAAAATCTATTATTTGCTAAAATACAAACCGTCAGACTAATTTAATAATTTTTATCTCGTTGAGTATAGTAATGGTAGAACTATACTCTAATAATCGCTTACAAATCTCAACGAGAAATGTAAATTAGTCTGACAACTTGGCGACGAACGGTATATTCTACGGTGTCGTTCTCGCAAGGGAGCGACATCTTTTTATTTATACGGCGTTCTATCGTCAGTTCTTCCGAGCAAGTAGTCAACTGAAACATTGAAATGTTTTGCAATTATAATTAAATCATCAATTAATGGTAAGCAATTTAATTTATACCATTGTGCGATATTGTTTCGGTGTATAAGTATTTTTTGTGATAATTCGTATTTAGTTTTGATGTTTCTTTCAATTCGTAATTCTTCCAAACGCTCTATAAAACTTTTGGGGGATTTGGAGTGGTCGAAGTATTCGTCGTCTGTTATGGCAATTAGGAACTCAACCGAAATATTGAAATAATCTGCAATACGGATTAAAGAGGGCGTCTTGGGAACGATACCGTAGTTAAAGGCATTAGAAAAAGTTGAACGATTTATACCAATAATTTCAGCTTTTTTATCTTTACTTTTAACTTCAATATCGCTAATCAATTCGATAAATCTGTTTTGAAACTCTTTTGAAATTGCCACCTTGATAACCCTTTGCTCTATTAGACAATAAGCAGTTTGCATTGTCGCTATTTTTATTCTATAATATTGATAACGCCAAAACGACAATACGCAATGTGTATGTGCTATTAGTGTATGCAATTAAAGGGTTATTAAATGAAATCTTGTGCTTTTTTCGGACATCGAAATATGAGTGTAGAACCGTATAGGGAAAAACTGTTAAAAACAATTTTAGACCTAATAGAGGACAAGGGGGTTACGCAATTCTATTCAGGTTTTCGTGGCGACTTTGATGCTTTTTGTAGCTCTTTGATATTTGAATTAAAAGGCTGTTATCCGCAAATTAGGAATACAATGGTGCTTTCGTATATCCCCGAAGCATCTGTTGAAAACGACAATACGTTTATTCTTCCTAAATATTTTGACGATAGTATTTATTTGTTAGAAAGAAGTGTACCAAAACGTTTAGCTATTATTGAAACCAATAAATGTTTAGTAGATAAAGTTGATTTTATTGTTGCAGGAGTTATGACTCATTATGGTGGTGCATATACGGCTTGCGAATATGCTTTTAAAAAGAAAAAGCCAATCGTAAGTGTGATTGACGGTTGGGAAATATAAAATTAAAAAAGAGGTAAAGTTTATGAAAATATTAACAAAGGAACTTAAAAATGACCTTGACCTTAATGAAGTTCGATTTTCGGTTGATTCAAGAGCAAAAAGAACATTACCAATATTTTTTTTGAACGATAGCTGTGAGGGTGTTTATAAGTCTGACATTTTAACTGTAAAAACAAAGTTTAATTTGTCGGATAAAGAAAATGAATTGAGATTTATGATATTGCCGGCTACGTTTAATTTTTATAATGACTATTGCGAGTATTCGTTGGAAAAAGAAACACACTCTCCCGAAAACGATTTTTTATCTCAATATATAAATAGGTTAAGAGTAATATCTCATCTGCCACAAGAAATTTTAGAGCAAGTAAAAGACAAACGGTTACTTGCTATGGGATACGCAGAACCGAAAGTGAAAAAAGCAATCATTGAGTATGCGGATGCGAAAACTGAGGCGGCGATTAAAGTATTAGAAAAAAGTCTTGAAGATTCATTAAATGCCACTGCCGGATTAACTATTTCGGAACAGTTCAAAAAGCATGATTATATTGATTCGTTAGAAGATTTATTTTCTGAAACATATATTACAGAGGTAGATAAAAAAGGTAACGCCATTTACCTTGAATTGGACGGAGAAGAAACGATTATTTTGACCGATGTGGAAATATTGGAAGAAGAAATTAATCCGTTGAATACCTATATAGAATTATTTGAATTACACAAAACAGAGCAGGATTACGAGTTACACTTCTTACTTATGACAAAAGAAGATAATACAATGGTTGAGGAATTTCATTATTTAACTTACAGATTTAAAGATTTAATGTTCAAATAAGTAATTCGTTATTAAGGCGCACCGTTATAAGAACCTTATAATTTATCGTGAGCAACACATACAATGGTCGAAGAAGGCTCCGAGTTAATCCGAGTACGATAGTAAGCCGTATGAGTTTCAGCCACGTCGTAATAATTCTTTGGTGCAGACCTAATATAGATAGCGCAACGACAATTTGCCGTTGCGCTATTTTTATGATTAGTCTATAATGTTTTCACGTTTAAATAATGGAGAATGGAAAAACTCTTCAAGAGAAATATTAAAACCTTCGCAAATGCCGTAAAGTGTACTGACTTTAACTGACCCGCTTCGTTTCTTTTTTATCGATTTAAAGTGCTTTGCGGAACACCGCTTGCTTTAAATAAGTCATATTTTGTCATATTTCTTTCAAGACATAACTGCTCTATTCGCAATATAACAGCATCTTCAAGTTTCATTATTATCTCCAACCACTAATTGAAGTATAATCTTTAAAAAAATAAAAATACTGCTATGTTTAGCATTTATTAAATATTATAAAAGATTATGCTATATTTAAAATTATATCGCTTTTTTTTGGTCAAAATTCGACAAGTTTTTGTGTATTTTACCAAAATTGTTTTTAAAAAAAGTATTGACAAATTTTGGAAATGGGGTACAATATAAGTGTAGTTAATCGATTAACTAATTGCGATGTATGATACTTGAAAATGAATTTGAGTGGTTAAATAGCGAACAATTAAAATCAGCTAACGGTGGACAAGTTGCTGTATTTTGTAATCGGCACGGCGACATCGCTTGTTTGCATTTTATGAAAGATTTTAAAGCAGAGAGAAATTTCTATTGTCCGATAGAGGTGTTCGAGCAAGCATCTCGTGAGCAAAAAGAAATTGAAATGTTTGATGACCACAATAATAAATTGCGAGTTCGACCTAACGGGTTTCATAATTATAATTCGATTTTCTTCGCAGATGACTTAATTTCAGCCGGTTTATTTGTACAAGAAATTATTAGTCTGCGTGAAAATAAAAATTAAAATTTTTGGGGGTAAGTATGCATTTAAAGCAAAGAAAGTTGTTGTACTCTGTGGTGGGTGCCATTATTGCATTGTTGTTTGCAATTATTACGTTGGTAACAATGATGCCTTTATCAGCATTTGCGGCAAGCAAGGCGATAGACGATGCAAGCGTTGAAAACAATTCAAGTATGTCAACGGATGTAATTTATCAAATTGTTACTGACCGTTTTGTTGACGGCGACTCATCGAACAATCCGTCGGGAGAAATTTATGATAAAAACAATTTGAAAAAGTATCACGGCGGAGATTGGGTAGGCATTACACAAAAGATTAACGAGGGATATTTCACAAATATGGGCGTAAGCGCAATTTGGATTTCTTCTCCCGTTCAGAACAGCGATTACATTGACCCTTCAAACGGTTGCGCTCCTTATCACGGATATTGGGGTCGTGATTTCTTCTTGCCGAATCAGTATTTCGGAACTATGGAAGAATTTACAACTCTTGTATCTACTGCCCACAGCAAAGATATAAAAGTAATTATAGACTTTGCGCCTAACCATACTTCGTTTGCGGTTTATGACGGAATTAAACAGCCGAACGACGGTGCGCTCTATAAAAACGGAGAATTGGTAAGTACATACAGCGACGATACGAAAGGCGTATTTAATCATGTATCTGACCAATGGGCGGAATTTGATACTTGGGAACATACGGTTTATGCGCCGTTATTCGGTTTAGCCGATTTAAATCAGCAAAACGCAATAACAGACCAATACTTAAAAGATGCAATAAAAGTTTGGCTTGATGCAGGTGTAGACGGCATCCGTGTTGATGCAGTAAAACATATGTCATTGGGTTGGCAGAAAAACTGGGTAAATAGCATTTATGACTATAAGCCCGTATTCATCTTTGGCGAGTGGTCGCACAGCGCTACGACTTCCGAACCTAATATGGAGAACTTTGCGAACGAAAGCGGTATGAGCCTTTTGGATTTCAGATATAACACCGCAGTTCGCAGTGCGTTGGCTAACGCTTTAACAAGCGGTTACACAATGAAAGATTTTCATAATACGATGATGGATATGGAACAGGATTATGACTGTATCAACGACCAAGTTACTTTCTTGGACAACCATGACCAATCTCGTTTTATGACGGAAGCAGGAAACAACAAATTAACTTTGGACATCGCATTTGCGTTGCAGATGACTTCCCGTGGTATTCCTTGCGTTTATTACGGAACTGAACAATATATGAGCGATGCCGCAGGCGGTAAGAGTGACCCTTATAACCGTGCAGATATGACAAGTTTCGACCAGACTTCAAGAGCTTATCAGATTATTTCCAAACTTGCTCCTTTGCGTAAGTCTAATCCGGCTCTTGCTTATGGCTCGACACAGGAAAGATGGCTCAATGACGACGTTTATGTATATGAAAGAGTTTTCGGCAATAACGTAGTTATGACGGCAATTAACAGAAATCAGAGTACAGGTTATCAGTTAGAAGGATTACTTTCAAGCCTTCCCAACGGAACATATAACGACGTGCTTGGCAACTTGCTCGGCGGCGGCAATATTTCCGTAACAAAGGGAAAAGTATCTGACTACTATCTTGGCGCAGGTCAAGTTGCTGTATGGGAATATACGGCAGACGATAACGATTCGCCTATAATCGGTAATATAAACCCGAAGATGAGCAAGGCAGGTAATACTATAACTATTACGGGTCGTGGATTTGGCTCTAATGTAGGTAGTGTTGCTTTCGGCGTTGAAAATGCTCAAATCGTTTCGTGGTCTGACAGCCTTATAAAGGTAGTCGTTCCTACGGGCGTTGTGGGCGATGTTGATGTTGTAGTTACTACTTCCACAGGAGTAGAAAGTGCGGCATTCAGCGGCTTTAAGGTTTTATCCGGTTCACAGGTATCGGTACGCTTCAAGGTCAATAACGCAACAACAAATTACGGAGTAAATGTCTACATTGTAGGTAATGTTCCCGAATTGGGTGCGTGGGATGTTTCAAAGGCAATAGGCCCGTTGTTCAATGACACTCCGACAATCGGTGTTTATCCGACATGGTTCTTTGACATCAGCGTTCCGGCAGATACCAAAATCGAATACAAATTCGTTAAGATAGACGGCGCAGGAAATGTTACTTGGGAAAGCGGTATGAACCATACTTATATTTCTCCTTCAAGTAATACCGGCGAAGCTACGGTAAACTGGCAATAAATTTGCGAAACTGTTAACTTATTAAAGTCTAAATATTTGAGTGCGTTACACTTAAAGAAAGGATGGGCGTGGCGTATTAATGCCACGCCTTTACTTTCTTGAGATTATTGAAGTCAGCGGTAAAATTTAATGAAAAATAAAAATATAGCTTTTGTTTGTTGTGTATTATTAAGTGTTGCGCTTTCTGTGCTTTCGATTTGTTTGCATTTTATTTCGTTTGATAACGAAAAAGATGCAACAAGTATATTTAATGAATGTTTATATAACATTGTAGAAGTTAAAGCTAAAACCGATGGTATTGGGGAGAGTTTTGGCACAGGTGAAATTTTATCTTCTAATGGTAGAATAATTACTAATTCGCATGTCGTTACATATACACGTTTAGGTGTAGTAAATGAATTTGAAAAATACTATATTAGGTTTGCTTATGAAGATGAATATCGTGAGGTAAGACTTGAAAAATATAATACGGAATTAGATTTGGCGGTTTTATATTTTGAAGATATAAAGGGTTTAAATATAAAACCGATAAAGTGTGGGAATTCAAGTATTATAGAGTCGGGCGACAATGTATATGCTGTCGGAAATGCATCCAATTATGGTATAGGTATATTTCAAGGTATTGTAAGTATTCCACTTGTAAATATTGAACTTGATGGATTGACAAGGGCTGTTATTCAATGTGATTTAACTATTGCTGCGGGTAACAGTGGGGGTGCGTTATTGGATAAAAGTGGGGAGATGATAGGTGTAACAACATTTAGGACTAAGGATATGTCAGGCAATGTTATTTATGGAATAGTTTATTGTATTCCAATAAATACGGTACTTGAATATATAAATGAATAAAATTTTAGGAGGTGTTTTCGTATGAAAACAATAAAAAAATTAAGCATAGCAGCTATTGTTTTAGCTGTTTTTATGCTGGTAGTCTTTACTTTGGGTGGAAAACCCATAATAAGTAAAGCAAAAGTTAGAACGATAGATACTGATGCTATCGCTACGTTATCGTATGATGAAAAAGCACAACAAGAGCTTGATAAATTCGATGAATACGAGGTTTATGAACACCAAGAGAAAAATGGTGTTATAAAGTTTGTTGGTACTCGTTCGTATGCAGCCGAAGAATTTTCAGATTGCGATTATGTCGCAATGACTGATGAGGAGGTAAATGTTACATATGATTTATCTTGCGATACAAATACCACGAGTGTAAGCATGGAGATAACATATGAGCAAAAAGATGAAGTATTAAATGTAGATTATGTAAATATTTCTAAAATAGAATACCAAGAAGATAGCGAAAGTGCTATAATATATTTTGAAGATGGAACGGTTGTTAACTCAAAGGACTATTTAGGTGATGAAACATTAGACAACTGTGTTGTTATAGCGGCCGCAGCCGCAGGAACAATGACGGTCTTGTTGCAAGTTGTTGTAGTTGTTTTGGTCGCAGTTGTAGTCTATTTTGTCCTTTCGTGGCTTTTCCCTTGGATAAAAAGAGCTATAACTAATTATAGATATGAAAACAGGACAACTTATCAAAGTACAACCTATGCGATTCCAGCAATTGCAATTGATGGGATAAGATATGAAGCTAAAGCAAAAAGCAAAGCAGAAGTTCAAGCATTGCCGCGAAAAAATAAAGACAATGATCCGCCTATTTATTATTTAGCTTTTGCTTCCGGTATATCAAATAGAAATGGAATTACCGATACGGTGATTCCTGCGGGGGGCTTATATATTTCAAACCAAATTACATATGAACAGGCTATTGGGGTTATGACGACATCGCAAGTAGCTACAGTAGTAAGAGATGGGGTAACTTATTCATTTATTCCCAGTATATATACTTATTATGAAAGCGATATACTGGATGTTATGGATATGATAGGATATCATACAGATACGCCAAGATTAAAGCCAGAATGGCATTTAATTGAGAATGGAAGCGTAAATGGATTGCCGCATTATCATCCGGCAAATATTTATGACTTACAAGTAAATAAAGGAAATGGAACTAAAACATTTAGGCATCATGCTTTCTTTTGGGAGTTTAATTTTAGCATATGGAATACTTATCAATACGCGTAGTTTGGAGATTTAAATGAAAAACTTATTGGCGGCTAAACAATTTTTCTCTGATGTCTTTGGTGCTGTTTGCTTCTATAATGACAGGCAAGACGGATATATTGCATTTTCTGACGGGCGCAAATCGATAGAAACGCTTTCGATATATTTTCCAAATAAACTGGACTTGTATGATTTAGAAACAAAAAAACGTTTGACAAATGCAGTCGGTGAAAACTTCTATGAGCGCTACTGCGGTGCAAAGAGCAGGATGCTTTGCGGCTTATATTCTTCGCAACTAATGGTGGCTTACTATTATGATAATAAAGTAATCGGAATTCATAGCTATAATCATTTGGGACTTAAAGGCTCAGTGGATCGTATATTTAATTATTTTTGTGGCGTTAACCTTAATCTTTACGCAGAGAATGAGAGATGCTTTTCGGCATCTGTCTGTACAAATAATAATATAAAAATAGAAACAGGATACAATATTCAAAATGTTGTAGAAAGTTATTTGAATGAAATTGATTATAAATTTGACGAGTATTTTAGGTTAGACGTTTCGCTTAATTATCCCGTTTTGGAACAACAAAAACGTTTTAAACAAATAGATGAAATATACGGTACGGAGAATTCAAATTTTTGTTTATGCGCTAAACGGCGTGCTGAAAGATTTAGCAAGTTAATGGGTGCGCTATCAAAAGAAGATTTGCAAGAATTTTATAACGATATAGGAATTGGTAAGACTATTTTAAAAAAGGATTAGTAATAGGATTTATCAATAAGACCAATATAATTGACAGTATAATTGAGAAAGCGGCTTTTGGATAGAAATATCCGAAAGTCGCTTTATTTTATTCAGGTCTATAAATTGATATTTTGGTAAAGTTTAACATTTTTTGTGAAATGGGAAATTTTTTTAAAAAGGTATTGACAAGCGAGATTGTGTGTATTATAATTTAGTTAATCGATTAACTAAAATTAATCGACAAAATAATTTCGAGGTGGAAATAATGAAGAAAACAACCAAATGGGTAGGTTTAATTGTCGCTTCGGCTGTATGTGTAACTTCTGTCGCTATGCTTGCAGCTTGTAAAGATGACGATGCAACAAAAACGGAATATACGGTAACGTATTATGACGGCGACACAGTGTTGGACACACAAAAAGTTAAAGAAGGAGAAAAGGCAACAAAGTGGACGCCGACAAAAACGAATTATACGTTTGACAATTGGTATGCTACTCCGAATTATGCTCATTTGTTTGACTTCGATGCGCCTATTACGGAAAATAAGTCCGCATTTGCAAAGTTCACATCATCGCTTGTCGTTGAAGATACCCGTGAATTCTATATTTGCGGTCAAGGAAGCAGTAGTGCGCTCGGCGGTTCTGCGGCTTTAAAAGATAGTGCTAAAATGACAAAAGCAACGGATAAGAATGAATATACTCTTACCGTTGATTTATACGAAAACGACTGGTTCCAATTTGTAACCAATACTTCTTGGGATTATCAGCGTGGTTGGGGCTACATGAATACGGGTACGCTTGATAACGTTGTGTACTTTGCTTCAAACGGCAGTATAGACGGTAGCAAACCCACAAAAATGGAAGATATAGTTTGCAAAAAAGACGGTAACTATACTTTCACGCTTACAACTCACCCTGCGGACGATTTAGGGCATCCTACCGAATTGAGCGCATCGGATACCATTACTTGGGTACGCAACGGCGATGTTCAGGGCGAATTGGAAACCGTTATGACTTATTATATTAAGGGCGAAAAAATTACCGCATGGCAGGATATTTTTACAACCCATACGGAAATGAAACAAACCGATAACCCTAACGTATATACTTTGAGTGCTTATATTAAAGAGGGCGACCAATTTATGTTCGCTTCAACGGCGACCACAGGAACTGAAACAAAGCCGGGTACTGTTTATATTAAAGCAAGTAACCTTGACGAAGCAAGCAAAGCATATTTAGACGGCACTACCGGAAATATGACGGCAAAAGCAAGCGGAACTTACACGTTTACTTACAATGCCGAAACAACGAAGCTGTCTGTAACGTTCGATGCAAGCAAAGGTTTAGTAGCGGCTGATTACTACCTTGACGGTACTTTCGGGGAAGGGCATAACTGGTCAAATAACTGTTTCAATACCGATTATAAACTTACGGAAACTGCGGCAGGTTCGGGTGTTTACGAAATAAAAGATTTTGAGCTTAAAGCAGGTACGGAGTTCTGTATTCAGGCGTTCAAAGCAGGTTCTACCGAGCCGGGCGACAAGTGGGTAAATCAGGTAGGAAATTATAACTACCGTTATTATATCGGTGCGGCTAATTTGGTAGAAGCGGCAAAACCTGCACCCGAAGGCAATAACTATAACTTCAAAGTAGTTACCGCAGGAACTTACAATATTACTTTCGACAGCTATTCCAAGATAGTAAATATCAAATCGGCAGATGCAGGTTACGATATTTATATTAAAGGACTTAATATTACTATCGGAGATAACACAAGTTCGTGGGAACATGGATTTAACGAAGTATGGAAGCTGAAACTTAACAGTGATAAAACTGCGTATGAGCTGACTTTTGATGCCACAGTTGGAGCAACTTTTGGTTTGGCAAAATATGATGAAGGCGCATCGTCCGGTAATTAACACCGCCAGCTTAGGTACTGCCGGCGACGCAAACGATAAATTCGGTGCAAGCGGTAATTTTAACTGTACTGAGGCGGGAACATACAAAATCGTATATACTATCGCAACCGAAAAAATAGATTTCTATGTTGTAAACGCATAAAAATAAACGCTTGAAATCATTTTTTTCTCCAAAAGATAACGGGCGTTCATAACTGAACGCCCGTTATTTTTAAACTTCAAAATTGTGTACAGTGAAAGAGATGCGTTGTGTGGCTTCATTAAGGCAAGATAGGATATGCTTGCACTTATCGGCAACAAGGTTTTTAGGGAAATATACATCTGTGCTTGTATTTAACAGATAATCTGCTATTACTTTACTATCGGAAAGAATATTCTTTTTATCGTTAATTATACGCAAATCGCTTAAAGTCGATATAAATGTTACATTACTAAATATTGACTGAATGGTTTTCTTAATACTTTCGTCTGCGGGTAAAAGTGTGATATACTCATAAGTGCCGTTGAAATAGTTGTCTGCTTCGTATTTCAATTTTGCATAGTCAGTTGTTATTTGAAAAAAGAGTGAGTCTTTGACAACACAATCAACTGCAATTAAAGGTGCATAATTCAAATTACCTATTGTTTTAAATGATTCTCTGTCAATGTTAAAAGCGATAATGGCATCAACGTTATTATCAAGTTGGCGATAAGGTAATCCATTTAAAACGAGTCCGTATTTATCAGAAGGGAATACTTTTCTTAAATTCTCTATGAAATAACCAAATTCTCCGTCATATAAAGAATTACCCGAATTTCCTGAATATAAGGATATTAGCTTGGAATTCGGGGTAGCTCTCAAAGTTTTTGCGAAGGTATTTGGCTTATAATTATAAAGGTTTACAATTTGTAAAACTTTTTGCTTGGTTTCTTCTGTATATTTTTCTGTGTGAAGCCCGTTTATTATATAAGAAACGGTTGCAGAGGAAACTCCCGCTTCTCTTGCGATATCGTGTATTGTGATTTTCTTATCCATACTCTTTATTATATAGATGCGGATAAAAAATGTCAATACATATAAGGAAATAGAAAATGAATGAATTTGCCATTGAACATATACCCGAATCAAAATATTGTTTTGCCGAAGATAAGAATACCGTTACGCTTCGATTAAGGGTAAGTAAGTATGATATGCCCGAAAAAGTAGAGGTGGTTTACGGCGGTAAATATGATTATGCCACAGTGCAATTAAGAGCTATAATGAAGCGTTACTGTGAAGATAAATTATTTGCTTATTACACAGCAACATTGCATTTAGCCGACGTGC
>CAJTQE010000053.1 GCA_910578655.1 uncultured Christensenella sp. | reverse complement strand
CCAAAAGCTCCAAATCATAATCCGACTTAAACTTTTTAAGCCATTCCACCGTTTGTTCGTTCAATTTGAAATAGAATACCTTGGACAGCTCGCTCGAGCTTGTGCAATGCCATACGAACGTAACCTCGGTCTTTATAAGGTTATCCTTCAAAGCCTTGTTTTCGTCGCCTTCCAACTCTTCTCCGAGCGGACGTTCGGTTTGCTCTCTCTTTAATTTTTCAAGTATGTATTCGCAAGTGCCCGTGAAGTCAACCGCACTGTAAGCGTGCCAAAGCTCGTCCAAAGAATTGTATTTTTCACGCTCGCCGCTGAAAACGTCCGTAAAGCAACCGATGCCGTCGTTTGCCTCGATTAAAGCGGAATTTTGTCTGCAATAGTTTTTGTACTCGTTTTCGATGTCGGCGTAAATCTTTTTAAAGGACGGAAGCTTTGCACGTTCCTCTTCGGCAGCCCCCATAAATTCGGTTTCGGCTTGCCTGTAAGCGACTTCCTTGACTTTTTTGAGAGCCTCCGCCGCAAGCTGTTCGGATATGCGGTTTCTGCCGTAAGGGCAGGTGAGTGAAAAGCTGTCCGCAAGGGGCAGGTACTTTTCAAGTATCCCCTCCATATCGAGACAGTCGAAAGCGAGCTTTGCCGCGTATTCGGCGACGGTCATTTCCTCCTCGCCGACCGAAACGACTGAAACCTCTCCGTCGCGGTAAACCCCCGCCTTTTCAAGCAGTTTGAAAAGCTTTTTGTCCTTTTTTACTTTTTTGCTTTTGCCGCCGACGGACAGCAGACTGTACAGGCGGGCAAACTCCGCTTTCGCGGAAAAGAGCTTAATTCCCATCACGGGGTTGACGGTTATTCCGTTATCCAGATTTATTTGCAAAGCCGAATTGAGAGCGGCTATAAACTGTTGTTCTTTCATTGTTTTGATAAAAACTCCTCTGTTAATGCTTTATATGCCCTTGCGCCTACGCATTTAGGGTCGTATATCATTATCGGCTTGCCGTGGCTGGGGGCTTCGGCAAGTCTTATGTTACGGGGAATGATAATTTCGTAAAGCTTGTTTTTAAAGAACTTCTTTATTTCGGCGGCTATCTGCCTTGAAATAAGCGCTCTGCCGTCATACATTGTGATAACAACGCCCTCTATGTTGAGGTTGGGGTTTAACCTCTGCTTGACGAGAGCAATAGTGTTCATAAGCTGACTGACGCCCTCCAAAGCAAAATATTCGCCTTGCAGGGGTATAATAACGGAATCCGCCGCAACCCACGCGTTTATAGTCAATAGCCCGAGCGACGGGGGACAGTCGATAAAAATGTAATCGTAATTAGGGCGAACCTTATCGAGAGCCTCTTTCAAAATCTTTTCGCGGTTACGTTTATAAACAAGGTCGACCTCCGCCCCCGACAAATCTACGTTGGCAGGGAGAATGTCCAAAAGCTTGACACCCGTCGGTATAATGTTGTTTGCAGCCGCATCGTCCTCGACAAGGACGTTATGTACCGATTTTTTAAGCTGGCTTTTCGAAAAACCGAGGGCGGTAGTCGCATTGCCCTGCGAGTCTATATCTACAAGCAGTGTTCGCTTTCCGTACTCGGCACAGTACGCCGCCATATTGACCGCGGTCGTCGTCTTACCGACGCCGCCCTTTTTATTTGTAAATGCTATTATTTTTCCCATAGTGTTTTTCCTTGCAATTTATGCAAAACTTGCTCCTGACCGTTATCGGTCGGGGGCAAGTTTCACGTGAAACTACGGCTCGTACCTCTTGAAAGGGTTCTCTGCACGTTCGTTGTCGTGTTCGTCCATATATTTGATTACTTCGTCGTAGCTTTTGCCTTCGATAAGCAAATCGACTTCTTCGGTGTAAATGGTTTCGCGTTCGATAAGCACTCTCGCCATATTGTCGAGAACGGAGCGGTTTTCGCTTAAAAGCTTTCTTGCACGCTCGTGCTGGGCAGTAACAATGCCGCGAACTTCGTCGTCAATCATTTTCGCCGTTTCTTCCGAGTATGCACGCTGAGTTGCCATATCTCTGCCTATAAACATAGGCTGCGAGTCGTCGCTGTAAGAAATGAGACCGAGTTTTTCGCTCATACCGAATTCGGTGACCATTGCACGGGCGAATTTGGTTGCCTGCTTGATATCGCTTACCGCACCCGAAGAAATATCCTTTATCACAAGTTCTTCGGCTACGCGGCCGCCGAGACACATACAAATGTCGTCAAGCATAAAGTTTTTGGAGTAGTACGACCTGTCTTTTTCGGGACGGGTCATAGTATAACCGCCTGCGTTGCCGCGGGGAATTATCGTAACTTCGTGAACGGGGTCGCAGTTGGGGCAAAGTCTTGCAAGTATGCAGTGGCCCGATTCGTGGAATGCGGTAAGGCGTTTTTCCGATTCGGTTACAACCTTGCTCTTCTTCGCAGGACCCATAGAAACCTTGTCGATACTTTCAAACAGTTCTGCATTGGTAATAAATTTCTTATTTGCACGGGCTGCGAGTATTGCCGCTTCGTTCATAAGGTTTTCAAGGTCTGCTCCCGAGAAACCTGCGGTAAGTCTTGCAACCGTCTTGAAATTAACTTCGGGTGAAAGAGGTTTGTTGCGTGCGTGTACTTTGAGTATCTGCTCTCTGCCCTTGACGTCGGGAAGGTTGACGTAAACCTGCCTGTCAAATCTGCCCGGACGGGTAAGTGCAGGGTCAAGTATGTCGGCACGGTTCGTTGCCGCTACGACGATAACACCCTCGTTGGCTTCAAAGCCGTCCATCTGAACGAGTATCTGGTTGAGGGTCTGCTCGCGCTCGTCGTTACCGCCGCCGAGACCTGCACCCCTGTGTCTGCCAACCGCGTCGATTTCGTCAATGAAAATTATGCAGGGCTGGTTCTTTTTAGCCATTTCAAATAAATCGCGCACACGCGAGGCTCCTACGCCGACGTACATTTCAACGAAGTCGGAACCCGATACCGAGAAGAACGGAACTCCGGCTTCGCCTGCAACGGCTTTTGCAAAGAGAGTCTTACCCGTTCCCGGAGGGCCTATCAAAAGCACGCCCTTAGGAATTTTCGCTCCTAAATCGGAAAACTTTTTGGGCTGCTTTAAGAATTCCACTATTTCTGCAAGCTCGACCTTTTCTTCTTCCGCACCAGCAACGTCCGAAAAGCGCACCTTAATATTCGTGGATACGCGTGCCTTAGTCTTAGCAAAGCTCATCACCTTGCCCGCTCCGCCCATTGACGAGCGAAGTATGAGGAAGAATACAACGCACATTACGACTATCATTAAAACCGAAAACGCTGTCGATACCCAGCTTCCCGAGTTGGGGTTACTCTGCTCTATCAATACGCCCCATGACTGCCAGCGTTCGAATGTGGGCGAGTCCCAGCTTTCCATTCCGTATGCGGAGGGTCCGTAACAGTAGTAGGCCCTGACAAGCACTCCCTTAGAATTTAAGACGTAACCGCCGTATTCGTAACCGTCGGTGGTGACTTTCCGAATTACGCTGAGCGGCTGTTCTCTTTCATCGGCAGTGACGATTTTGCCGTCCTTTACCTTATAGCCGTCGAGAGGCGTTGCTCCGTCGAGAGGTCTACCGTCCTTATCCAAATCGTCAACGCTGTAAATTTTACCGTCAACCTCGTTGGGGGTTCCGTCCTCTTTAAAGTACTGCGAGTTTTCAACGTAAAGCTGAAACCGCGTTCGGTCAAGCTTCGCCGCACCGCCGTTCATCAGCTGAGTGGTGATAATAGCCACGACCGCAAGGACCAGCACGGCGACGATTGTCCAAGTCAAAATTTTTCCTTTCTTGTTCAAAGCAATCTCCTTTTTTTTCAATTGTTAGGTTAATTTTAGCATAAATTATATAGGTTTACAAGCGTTTGATATACCATTATTATATATATCACGCAAATTTTATCGTTTTTTCACTTATCCGAAAGCAGCCATTGCCCGTCAATATGCAAATTTTGCGCGAAAGCGCCGCTGCGCTGTATCGTTTGCGGCTTAAAAATCGTTTCACGTGAAACTCTCAACCAAATTTTTTTGCCTAAACAATGTTTCACGTGAAACGTATAGTGCAGTGTTTTTACGCCTTTTTTTGCCTGTGGACAACCTTTGTGGATATGTTGATAAAAATGTGGATAGATTTTTTGCCGGAAATCCGCTTAAAAATGACCGTTTAATTATAGTTTGTGTAAGTTTTGCAATTTTTAAATCACATTTTTTTGATTACTATTATATTTTATAAAGTAAATGGCTATAACACTTTTATCATTAAAGCTTTGAGGTACCAAATGGATTACTCTTTTAATTTATACAATTCTCTTGCTGCAAGCGGCGTTTGCATTGCTTTGAAAAAAACCGCTCCGCTTGGAGCAGCCCCCGTTATTTTGTGTATCGGCAGCGACCTTTCCGTCGGTGACAGCCTCGGGCCCGTAACGGGAACCAAATTGAAACAATCGCTTGCCGGTCTTAACTGCTACGTTTACGGCACGCTTGCAAAACCCATCACCGCACACGAAGTTAAATATATGAACGATTTTCTGCGGCTTACTCATCCCGACAGTCCTATTATTGCGATTGATGCGGCGGTAGGCAATGCAGGCGATATCGGTCTTATTAAAATAGCGAAACGGCCTCTCCGTCCCGGCAGCGGAGCAAACAAACGGCTGAATAAGGTCGGCGACGTATCCATTATGGGTATCATTGCCGAACAGTCGGTTTTTAATTACTCTCTTTTTTCGGCAACCCGACTTAACGTAATTTATAAGATGTCCGAAATAATCGCGGAGGGAGTAACCTCTTTCGTGCTTGATTACATTCAGAATGCGAACGCTTTTAAAAGTGCATTATAATAAAACAAGGCGCAGACCCGAAAAGTCTGCGCCTTGTTTTATTATAAATATATTATTTTTTTTCCGGCGGTTTCGGCGTAATTTACCGTATACGCCGTTCCGCCCGTCTTTTTTCTCAAAAAGCAAACCAGCACGTCGCAATTGTCTGCAAGATACCTGTCGCGCGCCAACATACAGCCCTTGGTATATTTTTCCTGCAAAACGACAACCTCGTCGCAGCGTGCAAGAATTTCACCGTAAAGCTGCTTACTCTTTAAAGAAAACCTTTCCGACTGATTTGCGCAGGGCAGGCAGGCAACTAACCGCACGTCGTACTTACTTTTTAAATCGATTACCGTCTGCGCCGCTTTCAAATCGAACCCGACTGCCATTCCGCATAAAAATTGCGTGACTCCGTTTTTGATAAGGTCTGAAACAACTCTTTTTAAAAGCTGCTCGTCAAAGTCCGTACCGAAAAGATTTCTATGCCCCGTAAATGCACACACTCTCATAGCGGCCGCTTTCTCTCTTTGCCCTGACCTCTGGGATAGAGCGCAGGCGTATCCTTTATTTTCCCTATTACCACAAGCGTTCTTTTGCCGAAATTTTCGGGCAGCTCGTAACGGACTATATCCTCAATCTGACCGCCCAGAATTCTGACGGCGTTTTCCGCCGATTTGATTTCTTCGTCCGCGTCGCCCTTATAGGCAATAAAACGGCCCCCGACCTTGACAAAAGGCAGGCAGTACTCGCACAGAGTATTCAGCTGAGCCACCGCTCTTGCAACCGCAACGTCGAATTTCTGACGCAGATTTTCTTCGTGCGCCCCGTCTTCGGCACGGATATTTCTGACTTGTACACATTTTAAAGACAGGTTCTCCACAACGCTCTCTAAAAACCTGCATTTTTTTGCCGTGCTTTCAATCAATGTAAACGATAAATCGTCCCTGACGATTTTCAAAGGAATAGAAGGAAAGCCTCCTCCGGAACCTATTTCGACGACCGACGAATTCAGCGGAATAAACTTTTCCCCGACGATACTGTCATAAAAATGTTTGTAAGTAACACCTTTTTCGTCAGTAACCGCCGTTAAATTGCAAATTTTATTGTGTTCGGTCAAAAGGCGTGAAAAACTTTCAAATTCTTTGCGCCTATCGTTTTTTATCGCGTTTTCGTAATTTAACTGTGGCATAAATACATTATAACAAATATTTTTTAAAAACACAATATCAACAAGCCGCTTTTCCACAATTAGGTGGAAATGTTGAAAACTTGCCGTTAAACTTGCTTTTTAAACAAATCCGCGTCCGCACGAACGTTTTATATTAACGCTCTTATCCACTGATGCCCAAATTATCAACACTTTCATTCACATAAATTTTATTATTTTTCCACAGCTATACGGGGCTATTTTGTTGCTTTTTTATCCCGTTTTTGTTATTATATAATTATGTTATAGAGATAAGCGGAAAAAACGCGGAAGTTATCAACATTTCCACCGCCTCTACTATATATAATTCTAATTTAATCTTATAATATAAAATAAATAATCAAGGAAGCAAAAAATGAAACTTGTTTGTGAAGGCATCGATTTATCGGACGCAGTGCTTAAAGTTGTTAAGGCGTGCGCAACCAAAACCGTAACCCCCGTTCTCGAATGTATCAAGTTATCCGCAAGAAACGACAGTTTGATAGTGCTTGCCACCGACGGCGAAATTTCTATTCAGAAAACCATCAAGGCGGACATTTACGAAGAGGGCGACGTCTGTGTTCCCGGAAGATATTTTTCGGATTTTATCAAAAAGCTTGAAGGAGTTCAGCTCACACTCTCTACCGACGAGAAGAGAATGACAATCGTCTACGCCGATTCTCAGACCGAAATGCAGGTTCTCTCCGCAGCCGATTTTCCCGTAATCGATACCGATATAAACGAAAACAGTTTCAGGTTAAAGACTGCCGACCTTAAAAAATTTATAAACGCAACTTCGTTCTGCTGTGCGAGCGACGATTCGCGCCCTATCCTGAAAGGCTGTCAGTTCGTAATCAGGAATAACGAGCTTTGCGCAACTTCGCTTGACGGTTTCCGCCTTGCAACCATTCACGGCGAACTTATTTCCGCTACGGGGGATATGGAAATCGTCTGTCCGGTAAGGACGCTTTCGGAAATAGAAAAAATGATAGACGGCGACGGCGAAACCGAAATCTTCGTACAAAAGGGAAGAATTTTGGTTGAAGTTGACGATACCGTTCTCACTTCCCGTCTTTACAACGGCGATTTTATTAAAAAGGAAAATATAATTCCCAAAGAATTTACAACAAAAGTAAAGGTTGATAAAGCTGCGCTTAAAGCGAGTATCGAACGCGCCGCAATTTTAGTGCGCAACGACAAAAACAGCCTTATTATTTTCGACGTAACTGCGGACAAAATAGAAATTTCTTCAAATTCGGAAATAGGCAGCGTTCAGGAACCCGTAAAAGCTCAGGTCGAGGGCAAGGACGTAAAGATTGCAATGAATTCGAAATTCATTATCGAAGCGGTCAACGCGCTGACCGAAGATAAGCTGGTGCTTGCGTTCAACAGTCAGATACAGCCCTTTATTTGCGAAAACGAAGAGGCAAAGGACAGGCTTTACCTCATTTTACCCGTAAGGACAATGAATAACGCTTGACAAAAGTGCGGTCAATAATGTATTTTTATTTAGGTTAATAACAATTTAAGGAGTAAATCAATGAAAAGAACATACCAACCCAAAAAGAGACAGAGAAGTAAAGTACACGGTTTCAGGAAAAGAATGGCGTCAAAAGCCGGCAGAAAGGTATTGAAGAGAAGAAGAGATAAGGGCAGAAAGAAGCTTTCCGCTTAATCACAGTTGAAATATTTACGCATTAAAAAAAACACTGACTTTCAAAAGCTTTTCAACAGGGGAAAAAGGGCGTTTTCTCCTTGTATTACTTTACTGTATTTTCCCGCAAAACAGTTGTCGATGGGCATTGCCATATCCAAAAAACACGGCAAGGCCACCGTTCGCAACAGAATCAAAAGACTGCTCAGGGAGGCGTTCCGAGCAACCTGTTCGGAACTTGAACGTAATTACAGTATAATAATTCTGCCGAAAGTTCAGCCCGAATACAGTTTAAAGAACTTTGAAAAGAACCTTTCGTCGTGTTTTAAAAAGGTAAACGAATGCGCAAAAAACTAAGAAAATGCTACAAGTTTTTGCGGAAAAAGGTGTTTAAGCCGTTTTTAAGAATGTTGCTTATGCGTCTTATCATACTGTACCAGCATACTTTGTCAAGGCACACCTGCCTTTACAATCCGACGTGTTCGGAATATATGCTTCGCGCCCTCAATAATCACGGCGTGATTTTAGGTCTTTTAATGGGCAGTTGGCGGTTACTGCGCTGTAACCCTCTGTCAAAGGGCGGCTACGACCCCGTACCTGAAAACTATTTTAAATTGAGGTGGGTAATCTGACTCACGGGAAACAATGGGAAACTTTAATCTTTTAAATTTATCGACAAATTATATTGACTTTGCCGTCGAAAAAATTTCGTCGATTGACCTCAACTGGATGGGCAAGATAATTCAGTGGCTAATAGAGGGCGTGGGTATTATCGGTTTGGGCATAATTTTGTTTACGCTTATCCTCAAAATGATAGTGCTTCCGCTTGACATTTATTCGCGTTATAAAATGAAAAAGCAGTCGCTTATGATGAAAGCGATGCGGCCGCAGATGGAAAAACTACAAAAGCAGTACGCCAACGACAAGCAAATGTACAGCTTAAAGGTCAGGGAATTGCAGAAAGCAAACGGCATTTCTATGGTAGGCGCGTGTCTGCCTATGATAGTTTCGCTTGTCATATTTATGGTTGTGTTCAGCGCATTCTCAACTTATTCGCAGTATGCAAACTTGCAGTCGTACAAGGGAATGGAAGAAGCTTATAACGCAAGTGTGGAGATGTACGTTCTTTGCGAGTATGAATCGGACGAAATTATCCACGAAAACGGTTTTTTGATTAAAACGACGGACAAGTCTTTGGACGCGCCCGCTTACTTCGTTGATTTTGACGCGTTTATAAAAACAGCCAACGCAGAACAAGCCGAAGTCGACGTTGAAAAGTTTGGCAAAATGACGGAATCGGAAAAAATGGTCGTTGTGCGCGATTACGTCCGCGACGGGGCAAGAAGGGCTTCGGCTGATTATTACAGAAAACACGACAACGGTTTCTTATGGGTTAAGAATATTTGGTACCCCGATTCGCCGTTAAACAAGGAAGTTCCCAGCTTTGCAAATTTCAGTTCGGCGGTGTCACGGGCTTCCGGTACCGGAATGAACGCTTCGTATGAAGAGAGCTATGACGAAGTTACTTACTATCTGCGGCACGAAGGTTACAGCGACGGCAAGCTTGAAGGCAACCAAGTTAACGGATATTTTATACTGATAGTACTTGCAATAGGACTTATGTTCCTGCAACAATTTATATCGATGCGCGCGCAAAAGGACGCGAACGAGCTTTCCACCGTCGACGGTTCCGGTGCAAAAACCAACAAGTGGATGCTTATTTTGATGCCGATTATTTACGGTATGTTTTCGTTCCTTTACAGTGCGGCGTTCTCAACTTATATGATTACGAATACCGTATTCAGTTTGATTACGACCGTTATATTAAATAAGATAATGGACGTCAAGTTTGCCAAAAAAGAGGCCAACGGCGAGTTATTTAAAAATAAAAAGCAGACGCAAAGAAAGAGGTTAAAATAATGGAAGAGAACGTATTCACAGGCAAATCGATTGACGAGGCTATCGAAGAGGGTTTGAAAGCCCTCGGTATCACTCTTGACGAGGCTGAAATAGAAATTTTGGAAGAGGGCAAGAAAAAGCTTTTCGGCGCAGTTAAAGCGAAGGTTAAAGTAACCAAAATGCGTTCGGGAGCAAAACGCGCAGTTGAGTTTATCAACGGGCTTTTGGAAATACTTAAAATTTCTGCGGTCAGCGAATTGGTTTCCGAAAAGGAAGAAATCACGATAGATATCAAAGCCGCTAACTCTGCAAAGGTTATAGGAAAGCACGGCGACGTGCTGGATGCAATACAGTGCCTCGCCGGCGCGGTTGCAAACACCGGCAGGGACGAATATAAAAAGGTGCTGGTTGACTGCGAAAATTACAGAAAACAGCGCGAAGAAACGCTTAAAAAGCTTGCGGAAAAGCTTGCCGCAAAGGCAGTTGAAAAGGGCAGAAAGCTTATTCTCGAGCCTATGAGTCCCTACGAAAGAAGAATTATTCATTCAGCTCTTGCCGACAATACCGAAGTTAAAACCGTTTCGGAGGGCAAGGAACCCGTAAGATATATCGCAGTTATTCCCAATAATGCCAAGCCTTACGATAAGGGACTTCGCTACGGCGAAAGACGTTCCGACGACAGACGCGGACACGGGGACAGATTCGACAGCCGCGGCGGCGACAGAGGCGAGAGAAGAGAGAGAAGACCCTCGTCCGGCGGCGGCGCAAAGCGCGGTAAGCGTGAAATTTATTTCGGAACTTTCCTCGGCAACAGCGGCGCGAAAGGCGAAGAATAAACCTTACGTTTAATCGGTGTATTAAACCTTACGTTTAATCGGTGTATTAAACCTTACGTTTAATCGATGTATCTTAAATGCATAATCAAAAGACAGACTAAACACTAATCAAGCGTAAACCTTACGTTTACGGCATATTAAACCTTACGTTTAATCGGCGCATCTTTATTGCGTTTGCTCTTGACGCACCGCACGCAAATCAAACGTAAACCTTACGTTTAATCGATGTATTAAACCTTACGTTTAATCGATGTATCTTTATTGCGCTTGCGTTTGATTAGTTGCAGGTCGGTGTCAAGCGACGCAACTTCATCGTCGACGTAAGGTCGACAAGCGTATGGCTTGAGATGGTTTTCGGGAAAACACATCACTAAAAAAACCGAAGGAGATACTTTTACAGTACAGGGACGGTTTAACAACCGTCCTTTTTGAATTATTATGAAAAACTTTTTTACAACTAAACGCCTTTGCAGGGCAGGAGTAATCGCTGGACTATATGTTGCGTTGACCTACGCATTCGGGGCAATTTCCTATCAGGGGATACTTCAAATCCGCCCGGCCGAAGCTTTGACAATCTTACCGTTATTTTTCCCCGAGGCAGTCCCTGCACTGTGGATAGGGTGTATGCTTGCCAACTTAGGCTCACCGTTTATCGCGTTCGACGTTCCGCTCGGCGGTTTTGCCGCGGGC
Organism: uncultured Christensenella sp.; assembly: GCA_910578655.1. GTDB lineage: Bacteria > Bacillota > Clostridia > Christensenellales > Borkfalkiaceae > Coproplasma. The sequence continues at coordinate 1,787 of CAJTQE010000053.1, read as the reverse complement.
GTGTTTGCGATGGGCGGTTTTGCCGCGGGCGTGTTTGCGTGCGGCGGATTTGCTTACGGCAGTATAGTTGCGATAGGCGACGTGGCGGTCGGACGAATTGCTCTCGGAGATACGCGCGCGGACGGAAGCGTGCTTTCCGTGCTGCAAAGCGAATACTTGTTAATGAAATCCGTTGTAAGCGAAAAGCTTGACGGTATTCCGAAAATTTGGTCTGGGTTTACGGCAGTAATGCGCAACATGGCCGAAATTTTTATGAAAAGTTAAAAATTTTTTAAAAAAGTGCGTTTAAATGCTTGCTTGTTACGCAGCGTAATGTTGTACAGTCGTGTTAAAGGAGGTAAAGTATGTCATATTCTACGGGACAGATTGCCGAACTTTGCGGCGTCACCGTGCGCACGGTACAGTTTTACGACGGTAAGGGGCTGTTAAAGCCCGACTCGATTTCCGAGGGCGGCAGAAGAATTTACGGCGAGCAGAGCCTTAAAACCTTGCAGCTTATATGTCTGTATAAGCAGCTCGGACTGAGCCTTGCCCAAATTACCGAGGTGCTTTCCGATGGCGAAAATTCAAAAAAAATTCTACTGTCTGTGCTGAACGAGCGCGAAAAGACGCTTGACGGAGAGATAAAGCAAAAGCTTGTGCAACGCGACGGCGTAAGGCTTATACGCGAGCAGATTGCGGAAGGCGCGGCTCTTTCCCGAAATTCTTTTCTTGACGTACAGACTATTATGAGGGGTAAGAAAAAACAGCGCGCAACCTATGCGATTATGGTTGTCGCAGGTATCGTCGTTGACGCGGTAATTGCGGTTACGGCAACGCTTTGGGGCGTTAAAGGGTGGTGGCTGCCGTTTGCAATAGGTATGCCGTGCGTGCTTGCACTTATCGCGGGTGCGGTGGCTTTGGCGTACAGAAATCTTGCATATATCTGTACCGACTGCGGAAAAAAATTCCGACCGTCGTTTTTCAGGTTTTTGTTTTCACCGCATACGCCAAAAACCCGCAAGCTGACATGTCCGCACTGCGGAGCAAACAACTTCCATACCGAAAGCTTTTCGGAATAAAAAACAAAGGCGCGGCTTTACCGTAGTTCTCATAGGGAATGTTCGGTAAACCGCAGGTGAACGAGAATAAGGCGTGGCATTAAGCCGCGCCTTTACTTATATTTTTCACTGTGTGGACGAACTCGGCTACTCGTAGCCTGGTGAGATATAGATATGTTTTATATTTCCCGCAAAATTCAATCAGTTGCGTTCTTCCATTTTTCGTTATATAATAATTGTACGATAAACAATAATTTAGCGGAGAAGTTATGTATTTTATCAGAAAAGTAAAGCCTAACGAAGTAAGCGATGCACTTACCCTTGCGTTAGAAGTCTTTATGCAGTTTGAAGCACCCGATTATAAACCGCAAGGGGTGGAAACGTTTAGAAAGGATATTATCGAAAACGCCGAATTTATAGATAATTGTAAAAAAGGAATTTGCCCGATTTATGCCGCATTTGACGATGGTAAAATGGTTGGGATTATCGGTATGCGTAACAAATCGCATATTAACTTGGTTTTCACGAAAAGCGAGTATCATCGCAAGGGTATTGCAACTTCTATCTTTGAGTTTTTGTTGTCGGAAGTAAAGAAGAATAGTCCACAGGTCAAAGAAATTACGCTCAATTCTTCCCCTTACGGGAAGAACTTTTATCTGCACTTGGGTTTCGTGCCTTTATCGGAAGAACAGGAAATAAACGGTATTCGGTTTACGCCTATGAAGTATGTATTATAAATTTCAATTT
>CAJTQE010000052.1 GCA_910578655.1 uncultured Christensenella sp. | reverse complement strand
CAGGTGGTAATACGGGTGGAAACACAGGTGGAAACACGGGCGATAATACGGGTGGAAACACAGGTGGAAACACGGGCGGTAACACAGGTGGTAACACCGGCGGCACAGACGGATATAACGGACTGTTTGCAGACAATTCAAAAACTTTGAAGCTGAAGTCCGACTATACTTTTACCGCAGCCGACGTAAAGGCAACTTCAGGCAGCGGAAACGTGATTAAACTTGGTTTCGGCCGTTCTTTTGATTTGTGCGGACATACGCTTAATCTCGGCGGCTATACTTTGAAGATAAGCTCAAAAATAAACGAAATAATCAAGTTTGAAAACGGCAAAATAACCAACGGAATTATCGATATCTCAATTCCCGACGGCGATATCGAGTTTACCGAAACGGAAATCGACCGGACGGTTACTTATAACCTTCAGGCGGCAAGCGACACCATAAGGTTCAGCAACGCCGTAATTGCAGGCAAATGTACGGTAAAGTCCGATACGCGCGTTAACGTTAAATATTCCAGTATAAGCGATTTAACGTTTACTGGCAGCGCAACTTTGGAAGCGGACAGCGGCGCAAACCTCGGCGACGTGAACATAAGCAGCGATTCAAGCGGAGCCAAACTTACGGTTTCGCCCTCTGCGGAGGTTAAAAAAATCGAGCTTAACGCAAAGGCAAGCCTTGCCGTAAGCGGTACGGTTAAAAAAATAATCGTCAATAATAATTCCGTCGGTTCTACCGTTAACATAAACGAGGGCGCGCAAGTTGAAACGCTTGCGGTAAAGGGCGGCAATACCGCTGTTACAAACAACGGCGGCGCCGTATTGCAGACCGTCGTTGCGGCAGGCGTTGCGGATTCGCTTGACGCAAGCGGCGTTGACGTATTGCAGGTGGGAGATTCGGAAATTGACAAATATATCGATCATACGCATATTTTAACCGTAATTTCTTCAACGGACGCAACCTGTACCCAAGACGGAGAAATAGTCAATGGCTGCACCTGCGGTGAAACGTCAACCGAGATAATACCCAAACTGGGGCACGACTACGTCAGGACGGTAGTTCAGGAGCCGACGGCGGGAGCGGACGGCAAATACCGTTTTGAATGTTCACGCTGTCACGACAGCTATGAAGTGACGCTCAGCAAAGAGGACGCCAAATACTATCATATGGACGCCGTAATAACAAGCGTGAGCGATAAATTTTACGTTACGGTTCGCTTACAGTACGTAAACGACGATACGGGTGAATATTATCTGCTTACCAAAAGGCAGATAAACGCAAATCTTACGCCCCTTTACGAGACGACGGAAACCGCGAAACTGCCCTGCGTAAACGGTCTGCCGGCAACTAAACCTGCCGCACAGGCTTACTGCGGGGACTGGTCAAAGGTAACTTTAAATTATATCGAAACGGCGGAGCGCGCCCAAACCGAAATTAACGGCGGTAAAGTAAAGCTTACCGAAAACGGTTACGAAGTGGTGGACGGCGTTCGCGGCAACACTCAACCGATGAAAACACAGAAAGTAATTTTTCACGGCGAGTATTTCTATAACGAAAAGACGTGCGAAAAGTCTTATAAAGAAGTGCACGAACTGACGGTTACAGGCGAATTGCTGAAAGGCAGCGATACCTGTGAAGACGGAATTTCGCTTAATTTTGCGTGCAAAAACTGTACCTATGCAAAAACGTCAACGCAAAGCGGACACTACTATGTAGGGACCGAAACGAAATTAATTACGCAGTGCGGCGACGGCAGCGAAAGCTTGCGCGACAAAGAGTGTATAGTCTGCCATACCAAAGATTTCGGACTTACTTTGGACTTATCTAAGCATACTATGACTAATCAACATAAAAGCTTTGCTAACGCAGCGGAGTTTGACGCATACATTTCGCAATTCGGCTTAACTGCGGCACCTGGTTACTATAGCGGAGAATCTAATTTTAAACACTGTGCTTTATGCGGAATAAACGTCTACGAGTTTTACTATTATACCGGTGTTACCGATACGGCAGGCTGCCTCTATCATACGGCATACTATATAGAGTATCAGGGCAACATCGACTATCAGGCTTTCGAATGCAGAGCTGAAAGCAGTGAAGAAAAGCATAAGCCCTATTCGCAAGCGTCGGTCGAATATCCCAACGTCAGCGATGCCGTCAATGAGATTGTCACGTATATTATAGATGCGTCCGAAATACCTTTCGAACCTGTCAGGGCGACATATTCTCTTAGGGAATGCGGCGGCGGATGCGGACTTTTATACAACAAACGTATATATCTGTACGGCGAAAACGGCGATAGGTTTGACTTTAATATTGTGTATAAGGACGGTGTGTTTGAAAAATGGGAATATACCTATGAATACAATTTTGAAACGGCAGTCAAACGCGCAACAGATGTTTACGGGTGTGACGTGCGGTTTGCCGACAATTGTTTTGAACCTCCGTTTGCCAACAGAAACGCAGGTCGGATATCCAGAACAAGCAGTACGCCTTTGTCGGAAGATATAGAGCTGTCGGGAGCATATATACGGTTTTTGCTTAACAGATCCGGCAGCGAAATGACAACTATAATTTATGAGATCAGAAACTGTACCGAAAGGAGTACGTTTTACAATTTGAACGGCAATACGTGGCAGCAAAGAGGGAGTACGCAGCGGGAATTGCATATGTTCCTTTCCGCTTTCGGCGAAAACTGCGTTGAGGACGGACACGGTTGTTTATTCTGCACGAATATAACCGAATACAGGCATCAAAATCTATGGACCGGCAACAGTTTGGAAGACTCTTACACTAAGTTCGGTGATTTAAGCGGTTTAGATGCGCGTATATCAACGAAGTATTGTCCTGACTGCAAGTCAAATATAGAAACGCAAATAGTTCTGAATTCGGACTGGACGCTTGCAGGCGACGTTTATCTCAGAACCGAAGGGCTTACCATAGACCTTAACGGATACAATATCGACTTAAACGGTTATAACCTTGCTATTTACAGTTATGCCGGCGCGCAGGTTATAATAACGGATAGTACTTTCGATACGTCCGCCGCGCCCAATTATACTTCTAAGATAACCAACTCCGGCACGGACGGCGTATTTGCAATTGCCTCCACCAAAAATTTCGGCGGTGAAGCCGACATAGTAATCGGTACGGTTGCTATTGAAAGCGCATCGTTTATAAGCGACAATGACGACCGTGACACTTTCTATTCTTCATTGTTGAAAGAAGGTTATGACGTGCCTCTCGTAAATCAATACAGACAGCACAAAAATACTTAAACTTAAAAGCCCCCGTCCTCATCGGACGGGGGCTTGCATTTTAAAGTTTAATCATCTCTGCGTACGGGAGGTATTTATAACCTTGTTTTTCGTACAGGGCAACGGCTCTTTCGTTTTCCTTTTCCACTTCAAGGCGGAAAATGCAGTCTTTAAACGTTTCGTTTATGAACGCGAAAAAAGTTTTGCCTATGCCTAATCCGCGTGCGTTCGGTTGAAGATACAAATCTTCCACCCAAATGCAAATTTTGCCGAATTCGGTTGAATAGCTCTTTGCAAGCATAGCGTAGCCCAGATAATTTTCCCCGACTTTGAAAACAAAGCCTTCGGCGTACGGCGAATTTATGCACGCGTTTATGTCGTTTTCAAAAATCTCTTCAGAGCCGTTTGTTGAAACTGCGTCGGAAGAATAAAACGTACGCATCATTTTTTTAACTTCCACGCGGTCCCGCTCGGTCATAGTGATAATATCGAATTCCATAATTTAATTGTAATATATTTAATCGCCTTTGTCAAACCGTTGTCTTTGGCGCGATACTATGCTATAATTTAAGCTATGAACGCGATACTTGATAAACTTAACCCCGAACAGCTGAAACCCGTTATGGATACCGAAGGCGCGGTTCTGGTGCTTGCAGGCGCAGGCAGCGGTAAGACGCGCGTATTAACTTCGCGCATAGCGTACATAATTTCAGAGGGTAAGGCTGATTTGTCGGGCATACTTGCCATTACCTTTACGAACAAAGCCGCAGGCGAAATGAAACAGAGGCTTGAAAATATGCTCGGCGGCGGAGAGGGGAAGTGGATTTGCACAATTCACTCTATGTGCGTAAAGATTTTGCGTGATTACGGCGAAAAGATAGGCGTCAGGCACAATTTTTCGATTTACAGCGAAGTGGAGCGCGCCAACGTCATTAAAAAGATTTTTAAGGAACTCGACTATGATGACGAAAGGCTTTTAAAAAGCGTAAAATACCATATAGGCAATGCCAAAACGCTCGGACTCGACCCCGACCAATACGGCGCAAAATTCGCATACGAGCGCGGAATTGACGACGTGGTAATAATCTACGAAAAGTACTGTCAGCGTCTGCGCGAAAATAACGCGCTTGACTTTGACGACCTCTTGATAGAAACTCTGCGCCTGCTGCGCAGCGACGGCGACACGCTTGACTATCTCTCGGACAAGTTTAAGTATATCCACGTAGACGAATTTCAGGATACGAACTCGGTTCAGTATAACATAATAAAACTGCTTGCAAAAAAGCACGGCAATATATTTGCCGTCGGCGACGACGACCAGTCCATTTACGGCTGGCGCGGCGCGGAGATAGAGAATATTTTAAAGTTTGACAGCGATTTTCCGAACGCCAAAATTTACAAGCTTGAACGAAACTACCGTTCGACCAAAAACATACTATCTCTTGCAAACAGCATAATCAAAAACAATTCGCGCCGTCGCGGAAAGACGCTTTGGACGGAGGCGGAGGAGGGCGAAAAGCCGCAGTACTATCAAGCCGAAGAAGAGGCGGGCGAAGCTTTGTTTGCGGCGCGCAAAATAACCGACGGCGTCGCGCGCGGCGGAAAGTATTCCGATTACGCCGTGCTGATGCGCATAAACGCGCTTACGCGCTCATACGAGCAGGAGTTTGCGAAATATAATATTCCGTATAGAGTTTTCGGCGGTTTCCGTTTCTATGAAAGAAAGGAAATAAAGGACGCGCTTGCGTATCTCCGCCTGATAGCCAACCCGTTTGACAGTGAGGCGGCGGAGCGCATAATCAACGTTCCTAAGCGCGGCATCGGCGGAAAGACGGTACAGGTTATGAGTGAGTACGCCTTATCAAACGGCCTTTCACTGTACGACGCCTGCGTGGACTGCGACATTCTGGATATTTCCAAAGGCGCGAAAGAAAAGCTGAGGGAGTTTGCCTCGCTTATAAAAGAGTTTATAATTTCTTCTCAGACCCAACCCGTTGCGCAGATAGTGCGCGATATGATAAATTTGACTCAGCTTCGTTCGGCTTATGACGACGGAACGGACGAGGGCGACGGCAAGCTTGCCAACCTTGACGAATTTATCGCGTCCGTTGACGATTTTTCGCGTTTAAATCCGCAGGCGACTTTGGACGAGTTTTTAAATCAGGTAACCCTTTCGTCGGACACCGACGATATGAACGGGGACGACTACGTTACAATCGCAACCATTCACGCGGTAAAAGGGCTTGAATTTCCCTGCGTATTTATCTGCGGACTTGAAGAGGGAATTATGCCCTCGTCGCGTTCGGAAAGCGACGGCAGAGATTTCGAGGAAGAGCGCAGGCTGATGTACGTTGCAATAACCCGTGCCGAGCGCGAGCTGTACCTCACGCGTTCCAAATCGCGCTATCTTTACGGACACAGGGATATAACTGCGCCGTCAAAGTTTATAAAGGAACTTGCAAACGAACTCGGCGTCAGGTTTGCGGAATACGGTCAGCCGCGCCTGCAAAGTCTGTACGACGACAGCGGTTATCAAAGCGACGTTCCGACGCGGACTGTTTCGTTCAAACCGTCGGTTTCCGCGTTTTCCGCGCCTAAACAAAGCGGTGCAAAGAACTACGCCGTCGGTCAGCGCGTAATGCACAAAAAGTTTGGTTTGGGTATGATTATAGCAATAAAAAACGGCGGCACGGTGCTGAACGTGGCGTTCGACGGGCAGGGAATAAAGGAGCTGTCCGCGTCTTTGGCGCCGCTTGAAATAATTTAACCGCAATAGTTAAAGGTATGTATGAGCAGATTAGACTATCTTATTGAAACGCTCAATAAATGGGCTTACGAATATTACGTTTTGGATAACCCGTCCGTAGAGGACAGGGAATACGACCGTCTTTACGACGAGCTGAAAAATCTTGAAAACGAAACGGGCGAAGTCCGTTTCGACAGCCCTACGCGCAGGGTCGGCGGCGAACCGCTGAAAGGCTTTACCCGTCATAAGCATATTTCGCGGCTTTACAGCTTGGATAAATGCGTAAGCTATGACGAGCTGGACGCCTTTTTCACACGCATAAATAAAGCCTGCGACAGCTTGCAATATACGGTCGAATACAAGTTTGACGGGCTTACGATGTGTCTGACTTACGACAACGGCGAATTTGTCCGCGCCACTACTCGCGGCAACGGCGTCGAGGGCGAGGACGTAACGGCGCAATGCCTTACGGTAAAATCAATCCCCCTCAGAATAAAATATAAAGGTCTTTTGGAAGTTCAGGGCGAGGCGGTAATTCGTTTAAGCGCGCTTGAAGAATATAACAAAACCGCAAAAGAACAGCTTAAAAACGCGCGTAACGCCGTTGCGGGCGCAATTCGCAATTTGGACCCCAAAGTCACCGCTAAGCGCAAAGTGGAAATTCTTTTCTACAACGTCAATTATATGGGCGAGGGTACGCTTAATACGCAAGTCGAACATTTTGAATTTTTAAAGAAAAACGGCTTCAAGGTTTTTCCGTTTTTAAGGGTTTGCAACGGCGCGGACGAAGTGAAGTCGGCAATCGAGGAGATAGAGGTCGGGCGCAGACAGCTTGACGTTTTGACGGACGGCGCGGTAATAAAACTCAACGACTGCACCGTACGCGACGGCTTGGGCTATACGGATAAATTTCCGCGCTGGGCTATGGCGTACAAGTTTGAAGCGGAAGAGCGCCGGACCGTCGTCAAAGAAGTCGTCTGGCAGGTCGGCAGAACGGGCAAGCTTACTCCGCTTGCCATAGTCGAACCTGTCGAGCTTGCAGGCGCAACCGTAAAAAAAGCAACGCTCAACAACTTCGGCGACCTTACCAAAAAGGACGTAAAAGTAGGCAGCAAGGTTTTAATACGCCGCTCCAACGAGGTTATTCCCGAAATACTCGGCGCAGTCGAACATACCGAAGGCAGCGCCGAAGTTCAAAAACCGACCGTCTGCCCCTATTGCGGCAGTGCGGTGGAAGAAGCGGGCGCAAACCTGTTCTGCCCGAATAAGTACTGCCGCCCGAGAATTATAGGCAAGATAGAACACTTTGCGCAGAAAGACGCAATGGATATAGAGGGGCTTTCCGAAATGACGGCAGGGCAACTGCACGATACTCTCGGCGTAAGGGAATGTTCTTCGCTGTACACGCTTACGGCAGAAGATTTGAAAAAGCTTGACGGCTTCAAGGATAAAAAAATAACCAACCTTTTAACCGCCGTCGAAAAGAGCAAGGCGGTAAGCTTAGACAGGTTCATCTTCGCGCTCGGCATAGACGGTGTGGGCAAGGTTGCCGCCAAAGATTTGGCAAGGGAATATAAAAGCATATCCGCGCTTTCGTCGGCAGATAAAGACGGACTGCTGTCGCTTGAAAATATAGGCGAAGTAACCGCTCAGACGATAACGGAATGGTTTGCGGACTCGGATAACAAAGCCGAAATCGACAGACTTTTGGCGGCTGGCGTCAACCCCGTTCGCACTCAAAAAACGCGGCCTGAGGGCGTGTTTTCTGGTCAGTTCGTCGTGCTTACGGGCACGCTTGAAAACTACAAGCGCAGTCAGGCGCAGGCGTTAATCGAAGAGCGCGGCGGCGAATGTCAAAGCTCGGTGACGGCGAAAACCACGCTTGTAGTCGCCGGCGAAAGCGCTGGCTCTAAATTAGAAAAAGCCAAAAAGCTCGGCATAAAAATAATCGGCGAAAGTGAATTTACAAAAATTATTAATATTTAAATAAAAAACGCTTGACTTTTGCGAAGTTGAGCGTTATATTATTATCAATATATGAATACATATTCATAAGTTAATAATACGGGAGAGAAAAAAATGAATTGCGGAATGCAACACGACCACGCGGAGAGGGTGGAAAAAGTTAAATTTTCAATGCCGTCCGACGAGAAGATAAGCGAAATGGGTGCGCGGTTCAAAGTTATATCAGAGCCGTCGCGGCTTAAAATTTTGCTTGCGCTTGCGCACGGCGAGTTATGCGTCGACCATATCACGGAAGCGGTGGGAGGCAACCAGAGCGCGGTTTCTCACCAGCTTAAAATTTTAAAGGATAACAAGGTAATCAAAAGCCGCAGAAACGGACAGAACGTACTGTATACGGTTTCCGACTGGCACGTTCTGACTATGATAAATGTAGCAAAGGAGCATTTGGACTGCAATGAATAACGTTATAAAAATCGTAGGTTTGGACTGCGCCAACTGCGCAAGAGAACTTGAAGAAGAGCTTAAAAAAATAGAGGGTGTAAAGGAAGTAACCGTTGACTTTATGGCTCAAAAAGTCTATGCCGACTGCGACGCGTCCGCCCTCGAAAGCATTAAAAACGCCTGCAACAGCTTTGAAGAAGTTAAAGTCGTCGAAGAGACAAAAGGCGACAAGATAAAGGTAGAGGGGCTTTGCTGTGCCAACTGCGCAAGGGAGCTTGAAGAGGACTTAAACAAGATTGAGGGCGTGACGGCGCAGGTTGATTTTATAAACGGCAAAATAACGCTTGACGCGTCCGACGCTGCGGCGCGCGAAAAGGCGGTCTATACGATAACCCATTTCGAGGACGTCAAAATCGTTGACGGCACGCCGCCGAAAAAGGGCGTTATTAAGTCGCACTTAAAGGATATAATTTCAATTGCCGTCGCGGTTATCCTGTTTATTCCTGCGTTTATTTCAGAGCTTGCGCTTGACCTCGAAGGCAGTCTCGCTTTAAAAATTGCCGTCTTTTGCGCGTACGGTCTGGCATATCTTGCCGTCGGTCACAAGGTGTTAATCGCAACCGCGAAAAATATTGTAAAGGGCAAGATTTTCGATGAAAACTTTTTAATGACTATTGCCTCTATCGGCGCGATAGCTTTGGGCATATTCGCAGGGGACGGCTTTGCCGAAGGCGTTGCGGTAATGCTCCTGTATCAGCTTGGCGAGCTGCTGCAATCGGTTGCGGTCGGTTCGTCGCGCCGTTCGATTTCCGCGCTTATGGACTTGAAAAGCGAAACTGCGACGGTGGTTGAAAACGGCGTACAGCGCGTAGTGTCTCCCGAAGAACTTAAAATAAACGACGTAATTTTAATCAAGGCGGGCGAAAAAATACCTGCCGACTGCGTGATAGCGGAAGGTTCAACCTCGCTTGATATGAAAAGCCTGAACGGTGAAGCCGTTCCGCGCGAAGTGACGGTCGGCGACGAAATTCTGTCGGGCAGTATCAATTTATCGGGCGTAATTTCCGCAAGGGTTGTAAGGGAATACAAGCATTCGGCAGCGGCTAAAATTTTAGAACTCGTAGAAAATTCCACGGCAAAAAAATCCAAACCCGAAAAATTTATCTCTAAATTTGCAAAGTATTACACCCCTGCCGTATGCCTTGCGGCGGCGGTAGTGGCAGGCATAGTCCCCACGATTATTTGCGCCCTGAACTCGGCGTTTGTCTGGGCTACTTATGCGCAGTGGATATATAAAGCGCTCGGCTTTCTCGTAATTTCCTGCCCGTGCGCGCTGGTAATTTCCGTTCCGCTTTCATACTTCGGCGGAATAGGCAGATGCGCGAAGTTCGGTATTTTGGTAAAGGGTTCAACCTGTATAGACCAGCTTGCCCTTTCCGAGATAGCTGCGTTCGACAAGACGGGTACCGTCACCGAAGGCACTTTTGCCGTAAAAAGTTATACAGACAAAGCCGCGCTTGAAAAAGCTGCGGCTGCCGAAAAATTTTCCTCTCACCCGATAGCCGTTGCGTTTAAAGACGTGCAGACGGATATTATCGTAACGGACGCGGAGGAGCTGACCGGCAGGGGCGTTAAATGCCTTTGCGAGGGGCGGACGCTTCTTTGCGGAAACGCGCTTCTGCTTGAAGAGAACGGCGTCAGGTTTGAAAAAAAGCAAAGCGTTTCCACCCTCGTATACGTTGCGCACGGCGGAAAATATCTCGGAGTTATAGAAATTGACGACAAGGTTAAAACGGGTGTAAAGGAAGCTTTGGCGCAGCTGAAAGCAGGCGGAATAACCCGTACCGTTATGCTTACGGGCGACTTGCCCGACCGTGCCGAAATAGTAGCGAAAGAGGCAGGCATAGACGAATGTAAAGCCTCCCTTCTGCCCGACGGAAAACTTGACGAAGCCGAAAAACTGAAAGCGGAAGGCAAGCTTATCTACGTCGGCGACGGAATAAACGACGCACCCGTAATGACCTGCGCCGACTGTGCGGTGTCTATGGGGACGGTCGGCTCTGACGCCGCTATTGAGGCAAGCGACATTGTTTTGGTATCCGATGATATAACGCTTTTGCCTAAGGGCAGAAAGATAGCCAAAAGAACGCGTTCTATCGTCAAGCAGAATATAGTTTGTTCGCTTCTGGTCAAAGCGGTTATAATGATTTTGGATATAGCGATACCCACATTCCCGTTGATAGTTTCGGTAATAGCCGACGTGGGCGTAATGCTTGCGGCAGTCTTGAACGCAATGCGTACTTCGCTTATAAAATAGAATAACGCGTAATATTATGCGCCGCATTACTTTTACGGGTAATTGCGGCGTATTATATATAGTAATAATTTAATTGACATTATTTTTTATTATGTTATAATATGAACAGTAGCTTTTAATATTAAAAGGTGCGGAACGGCAAGCGTTCCGCACACTGAAAACATTTATCGGTGAAAAAGGAGAAAATTATGGTAAGGAAAATAACCGTAATAATACTCAGTGTTTTATTGGCTGCAATAGCAATAACATCGGTTACGCTTGGTTTGGTGTTTTCGAACAGAAGCAACGAAGGTTCGCAAGGGACCGAACAGGACGACAATTCTTCGTCAACGGGCGGCGATACCGGAAACGAGTCCAACGGCGGCTCAAACAATGGTTCAAACAATGGTTCGAACAATGGCTCGAACGGCGGCACGAACGGCGGCACGGCGCACACTTGCTTTTTTAAATTGCAAACAAAGGTGCCGGCGGACTGTGAAAACGGGGGATACGAAATATATGCCTGCTCTTGCGGAAAGGAAGAACAGCGCAATAAAACCCAGAAACTCGGTCACGACATAAAAACGACTACAATAAAAGCGGCAACCTGCATTTCGGATTGGTCAATGCTTGAAGAATGTACGAGGTGCAGCTATTCCAAACCGACAACGGTACCCGACAGTAAAGTACCTTGTTCATATGCTTGGACGGAAACACTTGCGCCCACCTGCACGATACCCGGTACGGAAAGCGGCGTTTGCATATGGTGCAAGGGAACGACAACGAGGGTGGTTGAAAAACTGGGACACGATTTGGGCGCGTTCGTAAACGATAACAACGCAACCTGCGTGCAGGACGGAACGGAAACGTCAAGCTGTACGCGCTGCGATTATACGGAAAAACAGACTGTTGCCGGCAGTAAGCTGCCGCACAGCTATGTGAACTATAAAGACAACAACGATGCGACGTGCGGACACGACGCAACGAGAACGGGAACGTGCGTATGCGGTGCAACGGATACACAGTATATACCCGGCACAATATTAGCAAACCACACCTTCGGCGATTATTATGATGACCTCAACGCAACTTGCCAACAAGCAGGAACCGTTACTGCAACCTGCTCGGTGTGCGGCAAGAAAGACACAAAGACCGACCCCAGCGGTAAGCTCGGCGACCATGTTTACAGTTGGACGGTAAAGACTGTCGCAACCTGCACAACTTTGGGTGAGAAAGAGGGAACGTGCGGCGTATGCGGACATAAAGAAACGCAATTCGGTTATGCTGACCATACTACCGATACCGTCGGCGCAGTTTGCGGCACTTGCAAAATGCCGGTAAGGTATATGACGCACTATCCGATTAAGAATGCTTCCGCTTTCGATTACGAGGCTAATTACGGCGAAATTTGGATGGGCTTCGTAGTCAGAGAGTTAAACGGTAAAAACAAGCCGTTGGTTTGCGACGTGTATATCGCACAGTACGATAAAACCGCTATGGCAAACGGTACGTTTACTCTTGTAACGCCCCCTATCACACTTTCGGAAGTTACCGTCACCAACTCCTGGGCGGATGCCGGTACTATAGTTAACGGCAACCTCAGCGCAAGCTACGATATTCAGCTTAAAAACGTTAAGACGAACAGTTTCGACAGCTATAAATTTATTATAGATTATTTGCTTTTTGACGAGGATGAACCGAGTTTTCGCGGCGTATGCGTATTTGCCCAACCCGTAGGCGGTCGTGATACGGAAATTTTCAATGCGAATTTCGACAGCAGACCGGGCTTGGTCAGCGGCGAGCTTACTATGCGCGACTGGTGGCTTGTGGACGTAATGAACGTTGATAAGGCGGCAGGAACGATAGGCTTGAAGTATGAGTATCACTCCTTCGCTGGATATTACGAAGTAGTGGGTATCGGCTCTGTCAAAGGCGATATAGTCGTTCCGGAAACTTATAACGGTTTGCCCGTAAGGTCTATTAACACTCTTGACCATAACAGCGACATTACGAGTCTGGTAATTTCCGACAGCGTTATGAATATAAGTGAAGATGGGTTTTTCGGATGCAAAAATCTTAAAACCGCTGTAATCGGTGCAGGAGTTACTGTTTTACCCTTTCACTTGTTCGGGGACTGCAGCAGTCTTACAAGCGTGTCTTTCGGAAGTAACGTGACGGAAATAGCTCAAAGGGCATTTGTAAATTGTTCGGCTTTGAAAGAAATTAATTTTGA
>CAJTQE010000051.1 GCA_910578655.1 uncultured Christensenella sp. | reverse complement strand
TTTTTGTAACATAATAAATATTTAGCCAGACTGTGTAAAAACAGTTTGGCTATTTTGCTTTTACTACGAAAAAATTTTGCTCCCTTAGAGTTGACTTCTGCGGGAATGTAATAAAAAACAAAAAGATTTTTCAAGCGCCGTGCCCCCTTAGTTAATTGCCGAAAGGCAAAGTACAATTTTGGAGGTATTTAGAAATGCAAAAAGTCGTTTACTGCGTCTCAAAAGTAAACAGGGATGAAAAGTTAAAGGGTGTCGGTTATCTCGCAGAAGGTAACTTACTTATCCCTGCAACTTCACAAAAAGGTAAAACCTACATAAGGGTGTTTGAAGGTGTTGCCGAAAAATGCAAACCCGTAAACGAACAAAAGAACGAGTTTAAAGGTTACGTTGACGTAATTTACACAAATGTTCCCGTATTCAAATCAGTTGACCACGATAGCGACGAGAACAAAGAAGGCAGTTACGAAATAATCGACCAAATCGAAACTACATATTACATATGGCTCAAATTCGTTGATTAAGGAGGTGATAAAAATGAGTCTATGTGATGATTGCATATTGAACGGAAGATGCAGCGGAAGTTGTGACGACACAGATCCACTGTTCTTAGCATTTGAAGAAGAAAATGACGAATACGATATGCGAATAACGGAGGAAAATTAAAATGAACGAAATCGAATTTGATTGGGATGATATCATACGAAATCATACCTGCACAGTAGGCACGTCAAGGGTAGAATTAACTATCCTTGACATTAATGCCGCTAAAAGAGAAATCAAGGTACTTGCAAAAGACAATCAGCAAATGAAAGTCGAAACTTGCAGACTATGTGTAGATGAAATAGGGTTCCTTTACTTCTGTTATCCACACATATACAGTGAAGAAATTTATATCCAAGAATCTTATTTATAAGGAGAACAAAATGAAAGTATTTATAGGTGGCTCGATAAGCATTAAATATCTTGACTATGAAATTGAGGACGAATTAGACAAGATTATGCAAGGCAAATTGGACATACTCATAGGAGACGCTTACGGAGTAGACAGCTTAATTCAAAAATATTGCTACAAATACGGATACAAAAATGTAAACGTATATGCCAGCAATGGCAAAGCTCGTAACAACATAGGCAATTGGAAAATTGAAGCAGTCAATGCGAGATGTTTAACCGGCAGAGATTTCTACACACAAAAAGACATTGAAATGAGCGCGGTTTGTGATTACGGTTTTATGATTTGGGACGGTAAAAGTCAAGGCACGCTTGCTAATATAAAGCGTTTGATTATGTGTGGAAAAGGCTGCAAAGTATTTTTATCAGCAAAACATAAAATGACAGACATTAACGATTTAAAAGATTTTAAAAAATTCACGGAGGAAATACAATGAACGAAATTACCACTAATACACTTGAAGAAAAACAAAAGAGCAAAGCCATTGAATTCTTGAAACAGTTAAAAATTTATAAATCATATATAAAAGGTTTCAAGGAAGAAAACGAAGTATTTCTCTTTGAGCAATTTAACGGATATTGGGTATCCGAAGAGCCCGAAGTTGAAGCTAAAATGCGTGAAATAGAACAAAAGTACAATATCAAAGTTTACGCCATTACTCACGAGCGCCTTTTTTATAAAGAAATGTACAGCTTCCTATTTATATCCAAATATCCCGAAGATTGGGACAACCTATTACAATACGAAGGTCATAACCAATATCACACTGCCGCCTATGTGTGGAACATAGACTGGGAAGAATGTAGTGAATTCGGAGACGTCCTAATTGAACGCGCATCTGGCGGAATTAAAAGAATAGGTTGAGGTGAAAAAATGGCAAAACTAAGTGAATTGAAAAAATATCTCGATTATGAATTCAGCACCGGTTGTTACACGGGCGAAGACTACAAAACATTTCAAAACAAATACATAAACTACCTACGCTCCATTTGCAAAGATAACGGCTGGCAATTGATAAACGTAGGCAGAAACCACTACACATTTTCAGCATTTATTACCGACAATGAAAATCACTTTATTTACCTTTCAATAAGCGACGTAAGATTTTTCCAAAACGAGTGGTTCAATCACGTGCTTATCAGAACGGCAAAAAGCGAAAAAGACTATACGGGCGGAAGTAACAAGTATTACTCTCTGCCCGTTTTACAATTTGCAATTCATCAATTATTAAAAGGAGCATAACAACATATGAAACTTGAATTAACTTGCAAAGGCTTATATGCAAAAACCGAAAACGAAACTACCTACACAATGGATATAGAGATTGCAGACGATAATTTTGAATACTTAAATGAGCTGTTCAAAAACGGCGAACTTAACTCTTCAAGCTATAACTACATAATAAACATTGGAATACGCGAATTATCGTGGTTCAGACATATAGTATTCAAAGAAGTTACCGCTATAAAAGTTAAACACAACCACATATACTTGGTCATGCTGGAATGGTCAACCGAAGATGATAATGGACTTGACTATTACCTCTATTACGACTATACCGCTGCAAAAGGCAAATATAAACGACTAATAAAAGACGAAAAAGACGCTGACATAAGCTGGGTAGGCTCTGAAGTGTTTGACGAAAACGGTAAAGTTAATGAAAGATACAACATTGAGTGCAGTACGATAACGCGCGAAGAAAAAAATCTTTGCTGGAAAGTTACTGATACAGAACAATTTAACCGCTACTCACTTATCACTTTAACCAAGGTAGAAATTTTATAAGGAGAACATAAATGGAAAACCTATCCTTTCAAGTCACTTACAACAATAGAAATTATACTTTTGAATTTGGCTCAGAAGTTTACATTTTTCACACAGGTATTTACAACAAAATTGACAAAAAATACGGAATCAAAGAGCTTTTAAATTATGTAAGGCTTGTACATGAGTGTTACTTAAAAGACAGCAACAGAACGCCCCTTGGTGAATTATGTGATTATGTTGCGCAGCACTGGAAAAAACTCAAACGCAAAGACCGATATGATATTTTAGAAGAATTTTATTCAGAAATATAAGGAGAACACAAATGAAAACTTTAAATTTCCACGTCAACTATGACAACCAAATCTACACCTACAAATCAGGCACAGAAGCAATGATATTTGACTATGGTGTAAACAACGAAATAGACCGCAAATACAGTATTAAGGCTTTGAAAGAATACGTTGCTCTGGTTTATGAATTGTACCTGTCAGACAGCAACGAAACGCCTCTTGGCAAGTTGTGTGACTACATTGCGCAACATTGGAAAAAACTTAAAACCAAAGACAGATACGACATTTTAGAAGAATTTTATTTATCAATATAAGGAGTATACAAATGACTATTTTAGAATTATATCAAAAAGGATTTAACAACGCAATCATAGAACTTTCAGAAAAACGTGACGACATATCAACCTACGAAGAACTAAAAGAATTTATCAAGTCAAAAATCGACGACGACAATTTAATCGTAGCCGCGCATTTAACTAACGCATTAAATACCTGCGCCTATGCAGAATATTACAGCTATGATTTCTGTATGGGAACGCTTGAAACACCTACACCCTTAGAGGACATATCCGACCTTGAGGACTTCTGTGAAGGAACCGCTTATAAAGTTGACGCCCACATAAATTCACTCGACGGTAAAATGGACGAAATAACCGTACTTGAAGAACGGCAAAAAGGCAACCAGAAATATTACATAGTAAAATACAAAGATATTTTCTGCACGGCAATATTTAACGGCTTTACCTGTAGCTATTATGCAGATGACGTTTACGGGGTAATACAATGAGATATTTGTTTTACTACTACTCAAACGGCGCACTCATATTCAAGTATAAAGATTATTTCGGAAAACAAATAACACACCGCTATATCTTTTACTCATTCCGAGAAGCATTAAAATTATTCCGTGAACAAAATGGCTTAAAATACAAAAAAATACACATTAAAAAACTTAACGAGGAGGATAAAAAATGATTTCAAGTAATTTAGATATAAAAGTAGTTATAGGCTCATGGGGATCTTATAACGCCTGTAATAGCCGTGCATTGGGCTCTACTTGGCTCGACCTTTCAAAATATACTGATTGGGAGCAAGTCGAAGAAGAACTCAAGAAGCAGGGTATTAAACTCGAAGGCATAGACGAAGAACTGTTTATCCAAGACATAGACGGTCTGCCCTCTAACTGTTGTGATTGGGACTCTATGAACCCTAAACGCCTTTTTGAAATTTTAATGGAATCAGACGTTCTGTACTGCGATTACAAATATGAAATACTTCAAGCGTTTCTGGAAATTAAGAACTTTTCCGATTTTGAAAGCCTTGTTGACTCTTATGGCTCAAATTGGGATATGGACGTCCACCTCTTCAAAGATTGGGATTGGGACGATTACGGACGCGATTATTACCTAACTTGCAATGGTGAAATAAGCAGCGACATAGACAACTATTTCGATTTTGAAAGATACGGTGAAGACGTTGGCTATGACACCGCACATAAATACAGTGAAGGAATAATCGTGATATATGAATAATGTTTTTGAATATAAAGGCATTTGCCTTGAAGCAATAAGGAACTTAACTGCCGCGGAACGTAAAAGTAACGCATTCATAGAAAATCTCGGCACAGAGAAGTTGTTATTAGGTGAATTCGATTACGACGAATTTTACAAATTCGCTCCCAATAAAGATATTTTCTACTGCGCCGAAACGAAAAAATACTACCTGCCTTTAACAAGCAGCGGCGAAAAAGGTCAACTCGTAGAATACATAACTAACCCTGAACAAATACTAAACGAAACAAAATATGTGATTGTAAGTAATTGCTCATACCCTTTAGTTGTTGCTGAACTCGCTCACGAATTTAAAGGTCAAAGTGAAGTTGTAAGCTATCTACCATACAACAACATATCTGAAGAAGCCTTAATGTTTGAAAGCGAGGAACAAGCTAAAGAAGCTCTAAATAATCAGCCCAAATGGGTAAAAGAACAACATAAAGTTAAATCAATTGTCGGACACCACGGGTGCTGGCGATTATTATAAATCATTAAAAAAGGAGAATTAATATGAACACTTATCAAGAATTAAAAGACAGACACCAAAAAGAAATGGATGCGTTTCCCCTTGGAGCTGCATTCAATAACAAACAATTTGAAGAAATGATGCAGAAATGGGGACTAACGGTCAAAGACACTGACAAAATATGTTCCATAGGCGCAGGCTGCTTTATCCGTAAAAGCGATAAGGAAGCCTTTTTTAGTATGCTTAAAAGATTTAAAGATGAAACAAATGCCGCTATTGCCGCGGATAAGACCGGTGACGGTTTTATCTACGATATGTTCTCTTACGAACTTGCAAACCACGAATACTGCATTACATACGAATATGACGAAACATTTGACGCACTTGGTCTCACCGAAGAACAAGTATTTGCCGACAAGCGTTTATTGCACGGTTTGAAGAAAGCCGAAAAAGACTATTTAAAAAACTGCGATTGGTAAGGAGGAAAATATGAATTCAAAAGACATTATTATATTCGATACATATTTCGATATAGAAAGAGAAAAAGAATTACGGGAAATTATGTTTGAAGATTGCACCGAGGAATGGGCTTCGCCGGAAGCAATACCCGAACAAGAAGTGCAGAACGAAATGTACGAACAGAATCGCACACAATGGGAATGTGTCGTGGACTGCTTAGACTCGTTATTGCACAAAAACTGTTGCTTATTGACAGGGTATTTTGGAAGCTGGCGAGGCAATCTTGACGGAGGCAAATTTATAAATAAAATAGACGAATTCTTGGACGTCATTGACCACTTGGACTATATAAAAATCATAGACAGAAACGGACATCTAATAATTGAAGGTAGCCATCACGACGGCTCAGACAGATATGAACTTAAAAAGCTAACCCGTAAAGGCTATGAACTCGCAGACAGAAATTACTTCGCTAATGACCGCGCATTACACAAAACTATTATGAATACAAACTTTTACTCGGCGCTCCCCCGCTTTGCAAAAGCTCTATATTGGTGAGAACGATGCAAGAATACTGTTATAAAGTCTGCTATAAAAAGCAGGGCAAAGAAAAGTTAAAAATCTATATAATAACTAACTCTTATAGCCTTGCTGAATGGCACATCCGTTGGTATAAAAATCACACACCCGAAGACAAAAAAACAAAGCAACCATTGGAAAACGTTACTTGGATTATCGTTCCTGTAACATCCTATGCTGAATACAAATATTTATGGCGCGACGTTCCTTTCTAAAATGGAAGGGCTTTTTTAATTTATAACAAAAAAATTTAAGGAGAAATAAAAATGAAATACACAAAAATATCAGTTGATAACCTGTGCAACAAATATCAGTGGTACACCAACGGCGACACCTTTCAATACGAACTACTATTCAACGAATGTAGAATCGGTGCGCCTATTGAACGCCTTGCAACGTTTATATATGTTTGCTCAAGAGGCTATTCAGAAAAAGACATTTTAGAAATACTTAAAAAGGAATGTGATTGCAATGATTAAATTAAACTTAACCGCTAACGACAGCCAACAAAAAATTATATTAGAACATCTTACCCCGCTTATAAGCGACGTGCTTGCAGAAAAAATCAATAACGGCGTACACGTCACGAAAGACAATAAAGAACTTATAAACAAAAAAGATTTAAATACGTTTATGGAATACTTATTTGAGGAAGCTCAAAAAAGGATACCTGAAAAAGCGCGGCACGGTAAGCAATGCGTAGGTATGGAAGGCGAAGATATATTATGTATCGCCATACATTACTTCGAGGAAGATAGCATACACGGTAAGTTATTCAATTTAGACGGAACAGAATATGTACCGCCGAAGCCCGTGAAAAAGACAACAACTTCTACCGCTGCTGTTGCTTCCTATACATCTCCTAAACCCGCACCTAAACCGCAATTGAATATCTTTGATATGCTTGCAGGCAACGCGGAGCCGAAAGCCGAAAAATCCGAAACTGAACAAACAGCGCAAAAACCCGACAAACAGATAAGCCCAATCTACAAAGAATATCTCGAAATTCAAAAACGCTATCCTGAATATGTAATTGCTTACCGATTAGGTGATTTTTATGAAATATTTGGTGAAGATGCGGAAAAAATTTCGGACGACCTTGATATGACGCTGACAGGCAAAGATTTTGGACTTGAAAGCCGCGTCCCCATGATAGGTATTCCTCAGCACGCAATTAAAAACTATATAACAAGAATTACAGAATGCGACCACAAATTGGCTATTGTTGAAAGTGCCGACAATATACGCCGCTTTATATCACAAAATAACCAAACTGTAGAAATCGATACAGGCGAAATTCTTTCAAACAATTCAGAAAATATTGAAGAATTAAGTATCGAAGAAATGCGACAATTTGACGGAGATTTAGGCGAACCCGAAGAGCTTATGACTGTATCAAAACTAATCGGTGAATCACCTGTAGAAAATGATGCAGATGAAAGCGACATACCAGACTTGCTTAATATGCCCGCTGAACCTATCCCGCCTAACATATCTGATGATGATTTCGATATGGAAAAAGAACGTCAGAAAATGAAGGCGTTTGATTTGGAAGCAATGATAATCTTACAAGAACTATTCGACGATAAAATTACAATCGCTTAAGGAGAAAGAAAATGACTATTGCAGATATAAAACCTATACCTAAATACATAGAAAAACTTATTGAACGGGAAGATAAAAAGGATTTTAAAAATCCCTGCGGAACTACACGGTTTTACGCTTATATGTCCCGCTTTAAAAAAGAACTAATTAAAATTACCGTTGCAGTAAAACACTATAAAGGTAAACGTTATTACAAACAAGTTGCTATCCACGGCTTAAACGCAAAAAAATGTTTTACAAAAGATATGATTTTCTACTACATAGGCGGATATCATGTTGGATGGTTCGCAGAAGGAATACAGAAAAATGAAAAATGGTATGAGGATGATAAATGGTGCCTCGCAGATGATGACTGTTACGATCCTTATGCTCCCGTAGTAAACCGTGATTACATACTTAAATTCCCCGAATTCAAATACAGTGCCATAATAGAATACGAATACGTTGACGTGTTTAAATATCTTCGTATATATAAACAATATCCGCAAGCAGAATTATTAGTAAAATTCGGATTATCGTATTTAGCAAAATTGAAATCTATCCTTTCAATGATTGCAAAGGATAAAGCGTTCAGACATTGGATTATAAAAAACAGAAACGACATTGCAACGCACGAATATTACGCAGAAACAATCATAACAGCATTTAAACAAAACAAACCGCTTGACGAAGCACAGAGATATTTAAGTTGGAAAAAGAAAATCACCCATACAAAAGATTATAAACCTATCAAAGAACTGTTCAGAGGAAAAC
Organism: uncultured Christensenella sp.; assembly: GCA_910578655.1. GTDB lineage: Bacteria > Bacillota > Clostridia > Christensenellales > Borkfalkiaceae > Coproplasma. The sequence continues at coordinate 4,544 of CAJTQE010000051.1, read as the reverse complement.
AACTTGAACGGTTCTTTTATTACATTAAAAAACAAGGAGCAAGCGAAAACAGCTATATTGATTACTTAAAAGCCTGCAATTATTTAAAACTTGATATGACCGAGGACAAAAACCTCCTCCCACACGACTTCCACAAATGGCACGATATACGCATTGACGAATACGCCACGGCAAAAGCGATTAAAGATGAAAAAGAACGTAAAAAACTCTATAAATCATTCGCCAAGATTTCAGAAAAGTATTTGCCTATGCAGGGCAACTATAATGACGCTTATATCTGCATAATTGCAAAAAGCCCAGCCGATCTTATAAAAGAAGGTGAAATACTCCACCATTGCGTAGGACGTATGGGATATGACCAAAAAATGATACGCGAAGAATCGCTTATTTTCTTTATCAGAACAATAGCGGAACCGGACAAGCCGTTTGTAACTATTGAATACTCTTTAACAGGAAAGAAAGTGCTCCAATGTTACGGCGACCATAATCATACACCAGATACAAAGGTTATGAACTTCGTTAATAATCAGTGGCTTCCATTAGCCAATAAACAATTAAATAAAATCAAAAAGGCTAACCGCATAGCCGCATAAGGAGAACATTTATGAATAACTATTTCAGAATTACAGGTTACTATCCCGCTAAGGACGTATGCTTTATTGCCGACAGCAACGGACTGTACAAAGAGATCTGGGAATTTAGCGCAGCACTTATAAGCAAAGGCGTTAAAGTGCTTGAAGTCGGGAACGACCAAAAATTTAAATACGGCAATATCGAACCCGCGGAAGCAGATACAGAAAACATTATTCTACGTGCCTGCGCAAAAGGGCAGCCTAAATATATTAACGGTGACGTCAATATAAACGGCAAATGCTATACACCGAAAGCATAAACATTTTGTCTTTCGTCTGCGGCGGTCTATCACAAAGCGCTCGGCTTGTCAAATGCAAAAAAATTGTTTCCGTTTCATCAATGGAATTTTTATACAATTTTTTTCCTTACGCATTTGACAAGCCGATTTATGTTTAAGGCAATTCTCACTCTACCGCTTTGTGATATTGCCCTTGCGCCGAAAGGCAAAAATAAAATATTTAGGAGATTTAGATTTATGGAAGGTTACAGAGTTGAAATCAAAAACTTAAGAATGGAAAGAAGCTCGAATGTCGCTTGGGAATTTAGAGTTGACAGAGCAAGTCCGATTGGGAATCCGTTCTATATGGCAAGCGAAGATAAGCGTGATGAAGTTTGCGATAAGTACGAACTTTACTTCAATGAACAGATTGAAACTAATTCAAAATTCAGACAATACGCTTACAACATTTTAGCCGCATTAAAAACTTATCACAAAGTTGCACTCTACTGCTGGTGCGCTCCGAAACGCTGTCACGCAGAAACAATTAAACGTTGGCTTGAAAATCAAATAAAAGGTAACTGAGTATGAGAGGGCAATTATCAATTTTTGACGGTACAGAACAATCACTATTAAACAAAAGTATAAAGCTCATTCAGGAATTTGAAAAAGGAGCTTTATCCCGTAATCCACTCGGCTATGTAGTCGGGTATAGCGGCGGCAAAGATAGTGACGTTCTTGTTAGCTTATTTAAACGCTCCGGCGTTAAATTCTGTATAGTACATAACCACACAACGCTTGATATGCCTGAAACTGTTTATTACGTTAGGCGAAAATTCAGCGAATGGGAACAACAAGGAATACCTTGCAAAATCTATTATCCCGATACTAATTTCTGGTCATTATGTCTTAAAAAGAAAATGTTGCCGCAACGTCAATTTCGATTTTGCTGTGCAGTGCTGAAAGAAGCACAGATTCCAGAACTTAAACAATCTATACGCTCGTTTGGTGTCCGCAAGGCTGAAAGTAAAAAACGTTTATTATTACGCGACAGCATAGAAACACGGAACAAGGAAGATTATTCCGATCAACAGCGCTTTCATTTTGATAATACCGAACAGGTAAAAGAAATAGGCGCTTGCTACACAAACAATTATTTTATAGTAAATCCTCTCGCCTATTGGTCTGACGATTATTTGTGGGACTATATCGAAAGCGAAAAAATTGAAATCAATCCAATGTACAATTGCGGGTTTAGCAGAATAGGGTGCATTGGCTGTCCTCTGGCTGGAGTCGAAGGTAGAATTAGGGAATTTGAACGTTACCCCAAATTCAAAGATCGCTTTATAAAACTTTGTAACGACATCACTGAAATACGCAATGCTCAAACAATTAATAAAAAATCATTCAAAAGCGGAACAGAATATTTTGAATGGTGGATTAATAACGGTAAATCAATTAATTCAGAAGAATACAACTTATTCAACATTGGAGAAGAAATATGAAAAAACCAAACGGTCAACAACTTTCATTATTTGATATTACATTGGAACATAAAACGGAAAATATAGTAATTGAACCGCCGACAGTCAATGAACCCGTTAAACCGGAGAAAGTGATTGTCGGCGGTGATAATCTATGCCCCTATCCAATTCCTACAATTGACGAAATTATAAAACTTATAGAACGTTCCGCTTATAAAATGAGTAGTAGCGCTTTAATTTCTACAGTATTTGAATGCGGCGCTTTAGCCATATCAAATATGGTTGATTTAACGCAATACGAAGAAAGGGAACAACGGTATTTGAGTATTATGAAAAAACATTCCAAGGATGAGCAAAAACTAATTATGGATATATTCAATAAAGTTTTTGCACTTTCCACTTCAGTCGTATATGATGACGGTGCATTTGCCGATTATTTAGGTGAATTGTTTATGCGCTGCAATCAGGGCAACAAATACGCTGGACAGTTTTTCACACCCTTTCATATTTCAAAAATGATGGCTAAAATGACGATAACGGACGCCGATATTAAGAATAACGGAATCATTACAGTTTGTGATCCGTGCTGTGGAGGCGGTGGTTTAGCTATGGCTGCACTTGACGTTCTAAAAAATGATTTTAAAATCAATTACGCTATGGACTGTTTTATCGAATGCGCCGACATAGATATTCGTTGCGTGCATATGACATACTTACAATTATCACTCGCCGGCGTTCCCGCCATAATCAAACACCAGAACACTTTAACGCAAGAACTGTATAGCGTTTGGAAAACTCCTGCATATATATTTCAATATCCGCGGTTTTCCAGATTTCAGTAATATCGATTTATATAATTAAATAAAAGCCGGGAGTTTTCAACTCTCGGCTTTTTTTATGCCATTGCTTTTTCATTTATTAGGCGGCTACACAAAATGTAACCGCCTTATCCTAACCCCCTTCTTATCAGCATTTTAAATTATAAACTCGATAATGCCCTCATTACCAAATCAATATCCTTATTCTCCAATTCATGAATAATATGTAAATAAGTTTTCTGAGTTGTAGTCATACTCGCGTGTCCCAAGCGCCGAGCAACGCTGGCAATTGTAACTCCTGCAAATAAAAGCAACGAAGCATGTGTATGCCTCAACCCGTGAATGGATATTACAGGTACTTGAGCAGCTTTGCATCTCCTAAAAAGCAAATCATTTACAGTAGAATTATATACGCTTTCACCTTCTTTAGCAAAAAGCGGTTCATTCTCAGGCTTATCTTTAATCAGCTCCGAAAACTGAACAATAGTCTGCCAATCAAGCTGTATCTTACGCACTGAAGATTTATTTTTAGTAGGAAGAAATCCACCGTCACCTTTGTAATCCCACGTTTTATCAACGGATAAACTCTGATGAGGAAAATCGAAATCTTTAGGCGTAATTGCTAATGCCTCTGAAAAACGTAATCCCGTTTTTGCAATTAAAAGTATAAGCCAATCAAAATTTACTTCAGGCGCTAAATTAAGAGATTTTAAAAGCGAATGCAATTCAAATTGACTTAAATATTTAGGCTTTTTATCTCGCGGGGGTTTACCTTTAATAATTGTTTTCCTTGTAGGATCCCGCGCAATTAAGCCCTCGTCAACGGCATCAAGAATTGCACCTTTTAACTGATGATGAAAATCCATAGTTGTCTGACGCTCGTGTCGTCTGGCATAATCATTCATAAGTTTCTGATACGCAACCCTATCCAAATCACAAAGTCGCAGGGCAGGAACTAATCTACGCAACCAATCAAGTGCAAGATAATACTTGTCCATAGTCACTTTTCTTATAGCACCTTCCTTATACACTCTAATCCAACGTGCGAAATAATCGCAAAATAATTCTGTCTTTTCTTCTTTTTTTGTCATAAAAATCCTCCGTGAAAATCTTTAAATTTACGCTGATGAAGGGTGATAAGGTTATCCAAAGCACAAAAGCAACTCGAAATTTTATTCTGCTCCTTTACTTGCGGAAGTGATAGTTCAACGGAAGCATACTCTTTAAAAGATATGTTCAGTAAACCATCCATTCTTGCGCCAGAGGATACAATGCGTCTAAGTTGCTTTTCTACATTTTCACCATTTAATTCTATTGATAAAAACTCGGGATTTTGATTTTTAACCGAAAAACAGTGATAAACAAACGGAATACGCGCTTTTTCAACCGTAG
>CAJTQE010000050.1:5450-13204 GCA_910578655.1 uncultured Christensenella sp. | reverse complement strand
GTGCTGACGCCTAAGGACGAAAGTCTGCCCGTCCGCCTTGCAATGCTTGAAGAGGGGATAAACAATATATTAAATAAATTCAAGCCCGAAGAAATAGCGGTCGAAGAATTGTTTTTTTCAAAGAATATAACTACGGGTATTCCCGTAGCTCACGCAAGGGGCGTAATGCTTTTAACCTGCATAAAGTACTGCGGACGGCTTTACGAGTATACGCCCAACCAAATCAAGCAGTCGCTGACGGGCTACGGAAAGGCTGATAAACTGCAAATGCAGCACGTGGTAACTTCGCTCTTGCAGTTAAACAAAATTCCGCGCCCCGACGACGCCGCCGACGCTTTGGCTGTCGCGCTGTGTCACGCGCATACTTCGCGCTTCGGTAAACTATTCGGTATAAGGTAATATATATGTTAGGTTTTATAAAAGGAAAAATACTTGCAGTAACGCCGGAGTACGCACTGATAGAAACGGCGGGCGGTTTAGGTTTTGAAGTCGTCTGTTCGTATTCGGCTTTTTCTTCGCTTGCGGGCAAAAAAGAGGGCGAGCTTTTCACCTATTTACAGGTAAGCGAAAACGGCGTTGCGCTGTACGGCTTTTCTTCTCAGGAAGAGAAAAATATGTTCTTAAAGCTTATCACGGTTTCGGGCGTAGGTCCCAAAATGGGTATAGCTATTCTGTCGGGACTTAACACTTCGGACGTGGCGGCGGCAATTGCCACTTCGGACGTAAAGCGGCTTTCGTCGGTTAAGGGACTGGGTAAAAAGACGGCAGAGCGTATAATTTTGGAACTGCGCGAAAAAGTTACCGCGCCGACCGCGGAAAAAGGCTCGGCTCCGTTACCCGTAATAAGCGACGGGGACGAGGACGCGGTAGTTGCGCTTATGACTTTGGGCTTTACCCGTTCGGAAAGCGAAAAAGCCATTTCTCGCGCGCGTGCGCAAGGTGCGAATTCGGTTGAAGATATTATAATGATTGCGCTGAAAGGGATGTAAAATATGTTTTACGACGACGAAGAAGAATACGACGGCGACGAACGGCTTGTAAAGAGCACTAAGGGCGAGTACGATTTGGAAGAGAACGTTCTCCGCCCAAAAACGCTTGAAGCATACGTCGGGCAGAGCAAAGTCAAAGAAAATTTAAAAGTGTATATGAACGCCGCCAAAGCGAGGGGCGAGGTTTTGGAACACGTTCTTTTATACGGCGCGCCCGGACTCGGCAAAACTACGCTTGCCCATATCATTTCCAACGAAATGGGCGGACAGCTTAAAATCACCAGTGCGCCGGCAATAGAGCGCAGCGGAGATTTGGCTGCAATACTCACCAACTTGAACGACGGCGACGTGCTGTTTATCGATGAAATTCACCGTTTAAACCACAGCGTTGAGGAGATACTCTATTCGGCAATGGAGGATTACGCGCTGGATATAATAGTCGGTAAGGGCCCCAGCGCACGCAATATACGTTTTTCGCTTAAAAAGTTCACCTTGATAGGTGCAACCACGCGTGCGGGTATGATAGCCAATCCCTTGCGCGACAGGTTCGGCATAATTTGCCGACTTGAAATGTATACCCCGTCGGAACTTAAAGAAATAGTGCTGCGCAGTGCCGGAACGCTGAATATTGCCATCGGTGCGGACGCGGCAGGCGAAGTGGCAAGCCGTTCTCGCGGAACGCCCCGTATCGCCAACAGACTTTTAAAGCGTGTGCGCGACTTTGCAACGATTAACGGAAACTCAACCGTAACCGTCAAGGACGCGAAATACGCTCTCGGCAAAATGGAAATCGACGAACTCGGTCTTGACGAAATAGACAGAAGTCTTTTAAGGGCTATGATAGAAAAATTCGACGGCAAGCCCGTCGGTCTTGAAACGCTTGCGGCTACTATAAACGAGGACGCCGGCACGATAGAGGACGTTTACGAACCGTATTTATTACAGCTCGGTTTCATTGCCAGAACGCCGCGCGGCAGAATGATACTTCGCGGAGGTTACGAACATTTGGGCTACGCCATAAGCGAAAAACAACAGGCTCAGTTGACGCTGTTCGATAAGGATTGATTTTTATGAGTTTTTCCAAAAAGGATTTTTATTACGACTTGCCCGAAGAGCTTATTGCACAGTCGCCGGTTGAGCCACGCGACTCGTCAAGGCTGCTCGTCTACGACAGGGCGACAAAAAAAACAGAGCATAAAATTTTTACAGACATAGTCGGTTATTTGAAAAAGGGCGACGTTCTTGTCCTCAACAATACTCGCGTTCTGCCTGCAAGACTCTATGCGCAGACGGAAAACGGCGGAGCGGTTGAAGTTCTGCTTTTAAAAAGGCTTGATATAGATAAATGGGAAGTGCTTGTAAAGCCCGGCAAAAAGTGCAAAATAGGAACCAGACTCACCGTTTCGGACGAGCTGTCTTTGATGATAGAGGGAATAACCGACAGTGGGGAGAGGATAGTAAAATTTATCTTCGACGGCGTGTTTGAAGAAATTTTGGACAGGGTCGGCAATATGCCGCTTCCGCCGTATATCAAAAAAAAGCTTGAAGATAAAAACCGCTATCAGACGGTTTACGCCAAATGCGACGGTTCTGCCGCCGCACCCACGGCAGGATTGCATTTCACCCCGTCGCTGTTAAATAAAATTAAAGAAATGGGTGTAGAGGTTGCGGAAGTACTTCTTCACGTCGGGCTTGGAACTTTCCGCCCCGTCAAGGAAGAGATAATAACCGACCACAAAATGCACTCCGAATATTACGAAGTAAGCGAAACGGCGGCGGAAATAATAAACCGTGCAAAACGCGAGGGCAGGCGGATTATCGCCGTCGGAACCACGTCGGTGAGAACTCTTGAAAGCGCCGCCGACGAAAACGGACTTTTAACCCCTTGCAGCGGCAACACCGAAATTTTTATTTATCCGCCCTATAAATTTAAAATTGTAGATGCGGTTATAACAAACTTTCACTTGCCCGAAAGTACGCTTATAATGCTTGTTTCCGCGCTGACCGGGCGTGAAGAAATTCTGTCCGTCTATAAAACGGCGGTGGAAAATAAGTATCGCTTTTTCAGCTTCGGCGACGCTATGATGATTGTATAAGCGGCGCAATACTGCGTTGAACTTGCGTTTTGCCTTGGTCGTGTACGTCTATGTACGCTCCCTGCGGTCAAAGCCGCGTTCGCCTTGTCTTGCTTGCTTCTCCAATCCTCATCCTGCCTCCCGTGCAAATGCGGGACGCGATGCTTGTCTTATAAGCGGCCCATCTCTTTGTCGCGCTTCGCTTTTTATCGGGTCACATACATCTGTGTATGCTCCCCTCAAAAAAGCTCGCGCTCCTCGACCTGCTTGCTTCTAAGCCAAGCAATCCTTGTCTCCCATAACAATGCGGGACGCGATGTTTATCGTATAATTTACGAAAATCTCCGAAAAATTACGCAAAAATATTGACTTATTACATATACTATGTTAGAATGATATTGAAGATAAAGGAGGAGCGTTATGGAATACACTAATCTTAATATTAGAACTTCAAAGGAAACGAAAGCGGCTGCCGAAAAAATTTTCGATGAACTTGGTATCAATACTTCTACTGCTTTCAATATTTTTTTAAAAGCGGTTATAAGAGAAAACGGTTTGCCGTTTGATATGCGCGTTGAAAGCCCGAATGCTGAAACTATAGCGGCTATTGAGGAAGGCAGAAAAATAGCGCACGACCCTAACGTAAAAGGTTATACAAGCATTGAAGAATTAAGGGCGGCGCTCGGTTTATGATATATGAAGTAAAATATACAAACCGTTTCGAGAAAGATTTGAAGCAGGCGTTAAAGCGTGGTAAAAATCTTGATAAGCTGTTTTATATTATTGAAAAATTAGCTAAAGACGAACCGTTGGAACCCAAGAACAGAGTTCATATGCTTGTCGGGGAGTATTCGGGTTATTGGGAATGTCATATAGAACCGGACTGGCTGCTAGTCTATGAAAAATTCGACGACGTTTTGGTGTTGTCTATGTACCGCACAGGTACTCATTCGGATTTGTTCAAGTAAGCGATATGCTTTGGCGTATCGCTTATTATGTGAAATCCTGTTTCCCGTACATATGCGGGACGCGATGCTTGTCTTATAAGCGGCGCATCTCTTTGTCGCGCTTCGCTTTTTATCGGGTCACATACATCTGTGTATGCTCCCCTCAAAAAAGCTCGCGCTTCTCGACCTGCTTGCTTCTAAGCCAAGCAATTCTTGTCTCCCGTGCAAATGCGGGACGCGATGTTGGGCTTATAACGGCGAAATACGGTGTTGCACCTATCGTTTTACCTTGGTCGTGTACGGCTTTTGCGCTTCCGGGGGGAATCCGTGTCCGCCTTGTATTGCTTCTCAACAAATGCGTGATGATATTATAATTTATAAGAGGAATTATGAGTAAATATTTTAATTACGAAATACAGCATATAGATAAATACACGGGCGCGCGCGCAGGGGTTTTCCATACTCCGCACGGCGATATTTTAACGCCCGTATATATGCCCGTCGGAACACAGGCAACGGTAAAAGGCGTTTTACCGCGCGACTTGAAAGAGGCGGGTTCAAGCATAATACTGTCAAACACCTATCATTTATATATCCGTCCCGGTGACGAACTCGTCAGAAAAGCAGGCGGTCTGCACAAGTTTATGAATTGGGACGGACCTATTTTGACCGATAGCGGCGGTTTTCAGGTATTTTCTTTGACAAAGTTGAACAAAATCACTGACGGGGGCGTCGAGTTTTCCTCTCACGTCGACGGTTCAAAGCATATGTTCACACCCGAGAAAGTAATGTCTATCGAAGAGAATCTGGGCGCGGATATAATAATGCAGTTCGACCAGTGCAGCGAATATGGCTACACTCACGAACAGGCTGCAAAGGCGTTGGAGCGTACGGACAGTTGGCTTAAACGCTGCGTTGCCGCAAAGACGCGCGACGATCAGGCTCTGTTTCCCATAGTTCAGGGCAACTTTTACGAAGATTTGCGTATAGAGAGCGCAAAACGCGCAAAACAGTTTGCAACCGACGGAATTGCGATAGGCGGACTTTCGGTTGGAGAACCCAAACCGCTTATGTATCAAATGTTGGACTTACTGCGTCCGCACCTTCCCGAAAGCGTTCCCCGTTATTTAATGGGTGTCGGCAGTCCGGACTGTCTTATAGAGGGTGTTAAAAGGGGCGTAGATATGTTCGACTGCGTGCTTGCAACGCGCATTGCGCGTAACGGTACGGCGTTTACTTCCTCCGGTAAAGCAGTTGTACGCAACGGCAAATACCGTGAAGATTTTTCCGCTCTGGACGAAAGCTGCAACTGCTATTGTTGCAAAAATTATACTAAGGCGTATTTAAGGCATCTTATCAACGTCAATGAAATGCTGTCGGCAATGCTTTTAAGTCTGCATAATATAACTTTCCTGCACAAGCTTATGAGAGATATGAGAGAAGCTATTTTCGCGGACAGCTTAAACGACTTTGCGGAAGAATTCTATTCTAATTACGGCGATTTTAATTAAATTTCAGTGAAAGTTTGGTGTAATTGCGCCAAAGCTTAAAAAAACGCTTGCCAAAAAACGGCAAATGAGATATAGTTTAGTAAAATTTATTTTGGAGAATTTAGGCAATGTTTAATCTTTTGGAAACAAATATGACTCAGATTTCTACCTACATCATTTTGGGCGTGCTTATCGTGGCGATTATCGTTATGTTCGTCTTTTCAAGCAAGCGCCGCAAAAAGCAGGAAGAAGAAGCAAAGAACTTGATTGATGCTGTAAAGCCCGGCAACAAGGTTAAAACTATCGGCGGTATATGCGGCATAGTAGTTGAAATCGACGCGGAAGAAAATACTTTTGTTTTGGAAACCGGCAGCGAGCAGTCGGGTAAGTGCTTTATAAAATTTGACAAACAGGCTATTTATCAGACGGACGCGGTTGCAAACAAGGCTGAGGAAAAGCCCGCAGAAGATACGGTTGAAACTGCGGAAGAAACCCCCGAGGCGGCAGTAGAAGAAGTAAAGGAAGAACCCAAAGCAGAGGAAGCTCCTGCCGAGGAAGCGGCTCCTGAAAATAAAACGACGAAAAAAACCAAAAAGAACTAATAAATCAAAAAACCTCCGCATAGATTAAAGCGGAGGTTTTTTATGCGCAAAAATATATTTCAGATAGTCAAAGCGGCATCGGCGGCGATAATAGCGTCACTTATTTTCGTACTCTTTTTCACGCTTGTAATTCAGCTTTTTTCAATTCCGCTCGGCGTAGTCAAACCCGTAAATCAGGTTTTCAAAATTCTTTCCATCGTCGTCGGCGGTCTTATTTTTATTCGCGGCGACAAGGGCTGGCTTAAAGGAATTATATACGGTTTGATTGCCGTGCTTGCAACTTATTTGTTGTACGGCGCAATTTCCCATTCGCTTTCCATAAGCTGGAAATTTATAATTGAAATACTTCTCGGCACGGTAAGCGGTGCAATAACGGGAATAATAGCCGTCAATATAAAAAAGAACGTATGAAACGCTTGATTTTTTTCGATACTGACATTATAATTATATTGTAATTAGAACTTTAAGGAGATTATTATAATGATTAAAACAGTATCGACTCCCCGTGAAAAGAAAATCACAGGTTGCGGCGAATGCAGAAGTACCTGTCAGTCGGCTTGTAAAACAAGCTGTACGGTAGGCAACCAAAGCTGCGAAAGAATCACAAGAGAAGAAAATCCCGAAAAAATTAATAGAAAGTAATTAAGTGAGTAAGGAGCAGTTCTACTGCTCCTTTTAGCTGTTAAAATGGTACATATTTTTAATTTCAAAAATTACAATTACATATACGACTCGGGCAGCGGAAGTCTGCACGAGTGCGATAAGGATACGGCAGCATACTTAAAAGCAAAGTGCGAGGGCGGCGTTATGCCCAATCTTCCGGCTGAAAAAATTGCCGAGATAGAGGCGGACGTGCAAGCCCTTAAAGACAAGGGTTTGCTGTTTGCGGAGGAAGTTAAAGCCGCACCTATCAAATCAAACGAGATTAAGGCGTTATGTCTTCATATCTGCCACGACTGTAATCTTCGTTGCCGCTACTGCTTTGCAGACGAGGGGGCGTATCATGCCGAACGCGAATTTATGAGTTTGGAGACGGCAATTTCCGCTATTGATTTTCTCTTGAAAAACAGCGGCAACCGTAAAGTTTTGGAAGTCGACTTTTTCGGCGGTGAGCCTTTGATGTGCCTCGATACTATTAAAAAGGTAGTTGCTTACGCAAAGCGTGAGGCAGGCAAACTCGGCAAAAAGTTCCTGTTTACAACCACGACCAACGCGCTTTTGCTTGACGACGACGCTATAGAGTTTTTTAACAGCGAAATGGAGAACGTCGTTTTAAGCATAGACGGCAGAAAAGAGGTTCACGACGCGATACGTAAAACCAAAAACGGAAAGGGCAGTTTTGACTTAGTTATCGACCATATCAAAAAGTTCGTTCGTTCGCGCGGCGATAAGCATTATTACGTTCGCGGAACGTTCACGTCCAAAAATCTTGATTTTTCAAAAGACGTAATTTTTCTTGCGGAAAGCGGATTTGACAGTATTTCAATGGAACCGGTCGTCACCGACATCGACGATTTGCAGATTAAGGAAGAACACCTTAAAACTGTCTGCGACGAGTATGAAACGCTGTGCGGTAAGTACCTTGAAAAGCACGAAAAGGGCGAGGGGTTCAACTTTTTTCATTTCAATATAGATTTGGAGGGGGGGACGT
>CAJTQE010000050.1:0-5427 GCA_910578655.1 uncultured Christensenella sp. | reverse complement strand
GCTTGCGGTGCCGGCAACGAGTATTTTTCCGTTGTCCCCAACGGCGATATTTATCCCTGCCATCAGTTTGCCGGAAATAAAGACTTTTTAATGGGCAACGTCAGGGACGGTATTGAGCGTAAAGATATACGCAAACGGTTTGCGGACAGCAGCCTGTTTACGCGTGAGGACTGCAAAAACTGTTTTGCAAAATTTATTTGCAGCGGCGGTTGCAGCGCCAACAACTATAATTTTATGGGCGATATGAACAAACCCTATCCGATAACCTGTCAGATGATGAAGAAACGTATCGAGTGCGGTATGCACTCGTTAGCCCGTAAAAAAGACGGCAAAAAATAAAAAAAGCCCGTCTTAAAAAGGATATTTAATTGACGGAAGCTTTTTTTTCCTATATAATAAAATAGTTAATTGCAAATAGGAGTAAATAAATGGGCAAAATAAAGTCGGCAATATTAACGGCTATAATTCTATCGGCTATAGTTGTTCTTGCATTTTTTGCCACCGTGTCTTATACGGTTCCCGGTTCCGAGGGGGTAAAAAAATACAATTCGTTTTTGACGAGCATCAATCTTGGCGGCGACCTTACGGGTGAAGCCGTTTCCGTGCTGTACCCGAAAGGCGTAATTTCGGACGCGGACTATCAGTTCGGTATTCCCGACGACAAAGAGTCGGACAAGTATGACGAATATAGAGACAAGTACAAGCAGTTCGGCAGCGTTTGGGTTGAGAAAGAGATTCTCGGTGAAAACGATGCAAACAAAGACGCTATTTTGTCTGACGTCCGCAAAGACGCGGACACGCTTTCAAAGCGTCTTGCGGAAAAAGGCTTTTCGTCTTATTCCGTAGCCGTGCGCGACGATTTCACTATTGCCGTATCGCTTCCCACTAATTTCACTTATGCGGAGTATTACGACAGCGAATACACCAGTTCCCGTTCGGACAAGGAAACGCAAATAAGCAACACCGTAAGATACTTAGCATACGGCGGCGAACTTTCGCTCAGAAACAGTGAGGTCGGCGTTGGACACGACAATATTTTAACGCCCATCACTGCGGATGTAAATTCGTATTTCAAAAGCTTTAAAAAGCTGGTTCGTGCAGGAAATATTACCGTAAAGGTAGATTTGTCGGAGGAAGGCGTCAAACTTTTCAAAGATATATCGGAACGGGTTTCTGCGGCGCAAAACGATAAGGCGGTCGGTTTCTTCATCGGCGACAGTCAGTTGCTTTCGCTCTCTTTAAGTGAAACGGTAGAGCAAGAAACTTTCCTGATTACCGTTCCCACCGAAGAGACTGCTGAAGACTATGCAATAGTTCTCGATTCATGCATTAAGGGCAAGACGCTCGTTCTCGATTACGGCACGGCAAACGATGTCGATATAATTTACACTTCGGCTGCTCTCGGCGGACACGCTGCGGTATTTCTTTTCTGCGCTATGCTTGCGCTTGTAATTGCCGCAATAGTTTATTCGGCTGTAAGGTACAAACTTCTCGGTTTTGTAAACTCAATTTCAATTTTAATTTATTCTCTGACTATAATCGTCACATTACTCTTGATAGGAATTCAGCTTACCGTTTCAGGCGCGATTTTCGCTTTGGCGGGATTAGCGCTGCTTTGCGGCTCGAATTTTGTGATGTTTGAAAAAGTGCGCAGCGAAACCCAAAAGGGAAAGACAATTCAATCGTCTGTAAAGTCCGGCTGCAAAGCGCTTTTGAAAGGTATACTCGAACTTCACGTCGTTCTTATCGCGGTTTCGCTTATCGTTGCACTTGTCTGCGTCGGCGAAGTTGCCGCCTGCGGTCTGATATTCTTCATAGGTTCGGTTGCGTCGTACGTTCTTTACTGGTTCACCCGTTTTATGTGGTTCGTGCTGTCGTCTGCCGTTGAAGATAAGTTTGCATTCTGCGGATTTAAGAGGAAGGAGGATGAAGATGATGACTAAATTGAAACTCTCTTCCAGGATGCACCTGTTTATCATAATTTCAACCGCGATAGCGGTGATAGGGCTTGCCGTAGGACTTATTTGTCAGTTCATTGCGGACGGATATTTCAACTTCGGTGCAGAGTTTAAAAGTTATAACAGTGTAGAAGTAAATTACGCTTACGTCGATTACAGCGACGAGGATAGCGTTATCGAGGTATGCGACGACGTTTTCGGCAAGGCAGGCGTAAGTTATTTTGTGTCGACTTTCGGCGAAACCGACGAGGGCGGAAGAATTATTTTCAAATTCTCAAAAAATATCGATTCCGAAACGCTTACGTCGGTTGCAGCGCAAATTATCGACGCGCTTGCAAACGGTGAAGATAATACTCAGACAACGGCGTCTTTTCACAACGTTGAAACCCGGCTTAACGGCGGAAAGGTTTTAACTTTCGTTTCGATTGCGCTTGCTTCGGCGGTTGTTTTGCAGTTTTTGTACTTCTTAGCAAGATATAAAGTAACTATGGCGTTTGCGGCGTTGCTTGCAAATTTCCATAACCTTATAATTTACGTTTCACTGCTTGCAATAACACGCGTACCCGTCGGCATATCCGCGGTTGCGTTCGGCGTGCTTACGGTGTTAGTGACGATGATAGCGTGCGCGTTCATCTTTGACAGATACCGCCGCAACTTGAAAAAGGAAACTTTTGCAAAGCTTGACGGTGACGCTCAGACAGACCTCTGCGTACGGGAAAGTTTCAATAGTATTCTCTACCCCGTATTGGGGATTGCCGCTGCAGCTGTCATAATATTCGTATTGCTTTCAATCAGCGCGATGTCTGTTCTTACGATACTTTCGCCCGTGTTGGCCGCAATATTCAGCGTTGTTTCCGCGCTGTACGGTTCGGTGTTCTTCATTCCGTCCGTATATACGCGCATCAAGCGTATAGGCGATAACGTCGCAGCCGCCTCAAAAAACAAAAAATAATTGCTGATTATCTTAAAAGGGTGGGTATATATAATATCCGCCCTTTCGTCTTTTTGTATCAGCTACCGTCGCGCTGCGGCTGATTTTTCTTGCTATGAAAAAGATAATTACCGAATATGAATTTTCATCGGAACAACTTAATAACATTAAACGGCTTGCGTCGGAATGCGGACTTTTGGAAGATACCGTAAGCATTCTGTACGGCAGGGGAATAGACGACGCGGACAAGATAAACTCTTTTGTCCGCCCGTCGCGCGCGCAGTTTATTTCGCCGTTTAAAATGAACGGTATGGCTGAGGCGGTCAAGCTTATCACGCTTGCCCGTGACGAGGAGTGGACGGTAGTCGTCTACGGAGATTACGATGCCGACGGTATCTGCGCGTCTGCCGTTATGTACCGCGCCCTTTGTGACTTCGGTATAGTTCCCGTGCTTTTCGTTCCCGAGCGTATGGACGGTTACGGACTGAGCAAACAGACGATAGATACCGTTTTCGACGAACATTGCCCTCAGCTTGTCATTACCGTAGACTGCGGTATTTCCTGCGCGGAACAAGTCGAGTACATAAAAGAGCAGGGTGCGGAGGTTATAGTAACCGACCATCACGAACTGCCCGACGTCATTCCCGACTGTATCTGCATTAATCCCAAATTCAACGACGGTTATATTTACGATAACCTCTGCGGCGCGGGCGTCGCTTTGAAAGTTGCCGTCGCATTAAACGGTGAAAGCGCATATCAATATCTTGATTTTGCAGCTATCGCAACCGTTGCGGACAGCGTTCCCCTGACGGGAGAAAACAGGAGCATCGTTTGCGAAGGGTTAAAGCTGATAAACGACAGCCCCCGTCAGTGCTATTCGGGTTTCTTTTCCAAGAGCGACAGCGCGGTTTCTGCGCAGACGGTTGCGTTCAACCTTGCCCCCAAAATAAACGCGGCAGGCAGAATGGGTGATGCGAACGCAGCTTTAAAGTTGTTTACCGCAACAGACGAAAAAGTAATTTTCGATTTGTCTGCAAAGCTGACCGCATATAACTTTGAACGCCAAAAATACTGCGACGAGCTGTATGCAAGCGCAAAGAACAAAATAAAGGAAAAGGGTGCGTACGGCAAAGTTATAATGCTTTGGGACGAAGGGTGGAACACCGGCTTCGTCGGAATAGTTGCCGCACGTCTTGCGGAAGAATATGCCCGACCCGCGCTGCTTTTCGTACGCAACGGAAATATGCTTAAAGGTTCCGTGCGTTCGGTTGAAAATATCAACGTTTTCGAAGCGTTGAAAGCCTGCGAGGACTGCATTGCGGAGTTTGGCGGTCACGCGCAGGCGGCAGGAGTAAATATTGCTATAGAAAATTTCGAACTGCTTGAACAAAAGCTTAACGAATATCTTTCGGCAAACTACACTTCTGCGGACTTCGAACATACGGTCTATATCAGCGGAAAACTTGAAGGGGGATACTCCGAACGCTTCGCGCACGAGCTTGAAATGCTTGAACCTTACGGCGTCGGCAATCGCCGTCCGCTGTTTTTAATAGAGGAGTGCGCAACGGACGCTCATCCCACAAAACCCCAATCCGCGCATCTTTCGATTAAAAGCGACAAAATAGAACTTATGTATTTCGGCGGCTCGAAATTTGCCTATCTTTTGGACAGCCGCGCACCCAAGAGTTTAATTTTCGAATACAATATTTCTAAATTTCGCGGCAGGGAATATGTCAAGGGTTACGTCCGCGACGTAATAACCCGGCGTGATGCAGGCAAATACTGCAACCGTGAAATTGCGGTAAACAACGTTCTTGTGCTTGCCTCTCCCAAAGTCAGCTGTAATATCGGCAGTATGGCAAGCAGTCAGATTGACGAAATGCTGTCGGAAGCTTCCTACGGAACGGTATATATAGCAACCGATTATGAAACGCTTTCAAAGTATAAAAACATCGAAAAATTACCGGTAGAGCTGTTTTGTCTTTCGTCCGGCAACCTTGCGGATACCGTACTTGTTTCACCGCGTCCCGAAGTCGATTTAAGCGGTTTCAAAAAGATAGTATTTTTAGACGGGCAGCCCGCCGGAGTGCGCTATCGGTCGTTAAGCGGAAAAGACGTAATTATATGCAGCGATATTTGCGGCTATAATTATTTAAAGACCCTGACCGCCGAAAGGGGCGACCTGCTTAAAATTTTTTCTGTTGTGCTTACTAATATGGGAACTATTTCCGGCAGCGACAGCGGTGAAGTTGCGCTTAAAAGCAACATATGTCCGTCGGCAGTTCAAGCCGCGTTTTCGCTTGAAGTTTTCCGCCAACTGCTTTTAATTTCTTTCGAGGACGGTAAATTCAAGCTTTTCCGCGGCGTAAAAACAGATTTAAACAACTCTGAATTATATAACGTAGTAAGAGAAATTTATGAAAACCGTAATAGATAAAATTTCGGAAAACTATTCCGAAAGCGACAGAGTAATTCTGTATTCCGCATATAAATATGCCGAAGAGATGCACGAGGGGCAGAAACGCGCTTCGGGCGAAG
>CAJTQE010000049.1 GCA_910578655.1 uncultured Christensenella sp. | reverse complement strand
AGGCAGCCGAATCCGCCACTAACTGTAATACAGAAGCGGTTAAATCGGCTGAGTCAGGTGATGACTGTATTAAATTGAGTAAAGCATTCAATTCAGTGTTGTTCATAAAATCCTTTCCAAATAGGTGCAAATACATATTAACCAGAATTGGAAGGACTTTCAACAAGGTGTTTTAACGGAATTTTCGAGCTAAATTCACGTATTTTTGGTGTTCTTTTGCTATTTTTTGTGCTATCCCCACCCAAAACACAACATAATTTTTCCTCCTTCTTAAAACTACATTTCCCATAAGTGCATAGGTCGGAGGTGGAACATTGTTTAAAATAAAAGCACTACAAAAGAAAAAAGATGGCGCAAATCATAATTTTAAAAATACCCGCCAAGGCAAAAAAATTGTGTGATTACAAAAATAAAAATAGCCAAACTGTTTTTACACAGTCTGGCTTCTTTTATATTAAGTTACAAAAAGAGTTTGGTGCTTAAGTGCTAAACAATTATTTTGCCGACGTTTTTGCTTTTGCTACGGTCTATGCTACACTATGACCTCTACTACCAAATACATTGCGTTTTTCTTTATAATGAAATTATATGGCAAGGTATCTCAAAAGGTAGGGAAAGCAGGGGAACAGGGAACTAATAACAAAATTATAGTTTTTTGTGGGTTAAAAGTATTCTATGCTGTCTAAAAATGCTTTGACATTAGGTAAATCAAGCGCATCACAAACAGATTTTTGTAGATTTTGTCCTTTGTTTGGCATTAGATAAATGCTGACAGTTACTTGGTTTTGTTTTAGGTTGTTAGGAGCAAAATCATAGCGTTCTTCATAGTAGTCTGAATATCCTTCTGCTCCTTTGATGTGAGCGGCAATGGCTGTTCCTTTGCCTCTTGTGACGGGGTAAAATTCTCCGCAAAGTTTTAATTCGCAGTCCTCAATAAATTCTTCCATAGCTTCTTTTGCATTTAGTTCTGCGTCTTCAAATTCTACGTCTATGAAAATTTTGCAACCTTTAAGAATTCTTTTTTCCGACTCAAATTCAAGTATATGATAATGACCGCCGGGCATTTTAAGATTGAGTTTAAAATCCTCGGGTAAAGCGAATGCCATGTTTGAACCAATAAGTTTTCCGTTTTTTATCTTAAGCATATTTATTCTCCACGTTTACTGTTTTCTTCCCATTGCAACATTTTCAGTTCAAAAAGTTTTGCATTTTCTTCATTATAAAATCTAAAACAAGAGAACAGGGCAAGTTTATAGTCAAGGCTATTCGTATCACTGTTTGCCAAGACGAAATGACCTTTATGTTTCCTTACTAATCGCTTAATAAAAGGTGACAGTAAAGGCATTTCTTTAATATATCTATCAATGCAACTGCCCTGTTTCAAATGCTTCATTTTAACTGCTTTGACAAACTTCATAATCTGTTTATAGTAATTATGTAAAGCAGTTCTGTCTAAAATATCTGGTACTGAGGCAAATAGATCGGGTTCGACGTCGGTTTTGATTATTTCCCCAAACATAGGGTATAAGCCTTTGAGGTATTCGTATAACCCGTTTTTGTAATGCTCTATGTCGTTTTCTTCTTCATCAAAGTTTTTAGATATTGGTGCGCCTTCAAATATATATTCTATTCTATCTTTGAAGTAATCAAAACAGCAGATATCAAAGTCAATTTCGGCTACGCAACTATTATTTATGTAATCTCCGTCTATATGTTCCCTGTCTAAAAAACGAGCTATACTTCGCATCCCTAATTGGTCAATATACTTTTCAAATGGTATGGGTTCGCGGGGCTTAAGTTTTTTAAAGATTATATTTTCGTTTGTATAAAGGTTAAATAAAATGACAGTATCAAGGCAAGCCAAAGCTCGCAATATTTCTTCTTCTGAGTGTTGTTCAATATTAGGTATGTCTTTTGTGAATTCTTTGATAAATTGCTTGTCTTTCATAAATTTACCTCTTTGTGGTTCGTTAATACAAGTATAGCAGTTGTTAGGGAATAGCGCAATTATTTTGTTTGTCGAAGGATGTCGAAACGAAGGAGCGTGTGTCGAAAATCCCTATTGAGAGAATAAAATATCCCTATCAACATTTATATTCATATATGCGAATTTAGTACAATATAACTGATATAGGTATCACTATAAAATGCTATATTGGTGAGCGAAAATGAATGAAATCGTCGAGCGCATTTATGAATTGATTGCAAAAAGCGGAATTAGCAAATCTGAGCTGTCAAAAAGAATTGGTATATCAAAAAATATGATACAGTATTGGAAGAAGGAAAATGCGTTGCCCGCACTTTCTGTCATTGAACGTATTTGTGAAACTTTTAATATTACGGTAGAGCAATTTTTCTGCGGTATGGGTGCCGAGTATAAAAATCCTATGCAGGATAAATTTTTAGATGAATGGCGTTTACTTAATGATAAGGAAAAATTAGCTGTCAAAAATTGTATAGCTGCGTTCAAAGCTAATAAGGCGGTGCATAATGATTAATGTAACTGAACGAATTGGCGAGCTTATGGTTTTGAAAGGTTGGACAGCATATGAGTTATCAAATCAAACCGGAATTTCAACAAATGCAATTTATGATTGGTTTAAAATCGGTGCCGTGCCTACGCTTCAAAACATAATAAAAATATGTGAAGCTATGGAAATTTCTCTTGAACAGTTTTTCTGTGGCGGTGATTATAAATATACGGATGAAGAAAATGAAATTTTGAAAGAGTGGGTTGGCTTATCTGAATTAGAAAGAAGCACACTTATGAATTTGATAGAAACATTTAGGATATTAAAGAATAGTTAAAAAATCCCTCGGAACGGTTACGCTCCGAGGGCATTGTTTTATTATAGCATATAATGTTGACACTAATTGTCATAATTATGAAAATATTTTAGAAAATTTTTTTTCTTAAAAAATGCCCCTCTCACCTCTTGACAGCTACTTTTTAAAGTCTTATAATAACCGTACATTGTAAACATTTGTTTAGTTTATGGCGGAGTAAGATTTAATTTTAGAGGGGGTGTTTATAGTGGAAGATTGGTCAGTTAGCAAAAGAATTTGTATAAACTGTGGTAAACAAATAGTTGGTTATAGAGATGCCAAAGGTTTGGTAAAAATTAGTTGCCCGCGGTGTGGTTTAAGTATGGTAAGCAAATTAATTAGTAGGCGACATGAAAGAATTGATATTTACGCGCCAGACGGTGCAATTATCGATGATATAAATTGAATAGCGTATAACGACGGTTATGGTCGTAATTGAAACAGTATTACACCTCTAAATCCATAATCAGGTCATATACAAGAACGTTAGAGGTAATGCCGAGCAAATCGTGATAGCCCCGACGAAGTAGATTCCATTTTGGAGTTTATTTTGTCGGGGCTTTTTCATTTCTAAAATCTTCACTAAATTGTCGCCAGTGAACGGTCATTTTTGAGCTTACTTCCAGTAAGAGCTAAATTTAAAAATGATTTGCAGTAAGAAAAAGAAAAATACGAATATAATATACCGATTTGGTTCCGTACCTATTATATGTTCGCAATTTTGCGGATATGAAAAAAATTTTTAAAAAATTTAAAATTATTTTTTTATTGTGGCAAGTAGGTTGCCACAATGAAGTTTAAACTTCAATCAGAAATCGACAAAAAGGAGGTGAGTACATGCAAAGCACAGCGGAACGCAGAATGTCGTTGCTTGAGATTTTGTGTCGGCGTAAGAAAGACAGCTTAATAAGTCTTGCAAGCGACCTTGGCGTATCCGTGCGTACAGTTCGTAACGATATACAAGTGCTTGCGTGTACCTATCCTATTTATACAGTGACGGGCCAACAAGGTGGCGTATTCATTGAGAGATGGTTCAAGTTTGGAATGGTGTATATGACCACCGAGCAAATTGAATTATTAAAACGTCTTAACGAAGGGCTTTCAGAGCGAGATCAAAAAACAATGCAAAGCATTTTAGATACATATACAAGACAAGCAAGCAATAAAGGAGATAACTAATGTATTCGTTAGAACAAATAAGAGAAGATTTAAGGGATATTCGTTACTACTATGCGCATAAAGACGTGTTTGATAAAAACGAAGTAAGCGTTGGTGTAAACGTAGTTAAAAGAAAAGTTGAGAAATACAATGCGGTTATAATATTTGCACCTCCCAGATTTTACGATTTGTATGTTGGGCTGTATGTAGATGGGTATGCTCCTTCTGCTTATGCTATGAAGTGCGGTTATGCAACGAATTATATTTATAAGGTTAATAACGAATTACAAAGTTTCTTTCAGAAAATTTTAAAGGAGGATTAATCAAGTGATAGATTTACCCGAATTTGTTATGGACGCGGATAACGTTTATAGGACAAGCAAGTATATTGTGAAGCAGAGTTTACAAGTTCAGCTTAACTATGCAGAGGCTAACGCAATAGTTAGTTGTGATGTTTTCTATAAACGTACAAAGCGCAGAGATAAAGAATACGAGCAGATTTTTTACGACAGAAAGCGTATAGACGGAAAGTGTTTGCCTTCCACTATGTTCACGCGTAAATACGTAGATTAATTTCGGTAATTAGCTAACGGCAATGATTTACGATTAGTGCGGTACTTGCAAGACAAAGGTGGCCACCTTCCGCTTATCGCACGAAATGTGTAATTTCAATAAAGTCCGTGGCTTTACATAAAACTAAAACTTAATATCGGGCAAGCAAACTTGTTAAAAGCAGACGTGCAGCCCACAATCTAAAACTACATTTTATAAGGAGAAATAATTTTGGCAAACAAAAATTCAAGCGGAGCAGAAGCGTCCGCAGGAAACAATTACAACGAGCGCAAGTGGCTTGTACCTTCTAAGCGCGCAAAGGGTTACGCCGAAGAACGCAAATTAAAGGTGCATAAATTTGGCAAGAAGCAGGGCGAGGAGCTTACCGAGTACGATAAGGGTATTCGTTCGGGTTATCTCCTCTGTCAGTCAGACCACGCCGGTATGTTCAAGTTCAAGAAAGCGTTGGGCGAAGGTAAGGACATACAGGAAGCAAGAAAAATTTCCAGAAAGAAAGGCAATTAAAATTAAAAAATAAGGAGAAATAAAAAATTATGCAGAATCAGGGAATTAAAGTAGAAAAATCAAGTTTCGAGTTCAAAGGCAATACGTGTTACGAATACTTCATCAGCGCAAATATCCGCGGCAGAGACGTAAAGATTAAGCTGGGACCTTCCGATCCTTTGGACAAGGGCGGTTACGCAGTTTTGGACATTGTATTCGGTAACGAAGATACGGCGGAATTCGTAGTAGAACCGTTCGAGTTTCAGGACGCTACGGGCAAGATTATAACGGGTAAACGTTATATCGTGCGTACTACGGATAAGGAAACGGGTGAAATTTTCGAGTGCGCCGTCAAGCCCGTGCGCAATTCGGATAAGAGCCTGTTGGCTATGCTTATTAAATAAGCTGAAAGTACATTGACGTGGCGGCTTGCGGTTAACGTCCGTAAGCCGCTCAAATTTTAAAAGGAGATTATTTATGATAAAAAATAAAATCAAAACCATTATTACGGTCGTTGCAATTATTCTGTGCCTTGCGCTTGCGGGCGGCTGGATAGCACAGACCGTTATAAATAAGCACAAAGAAAACGAGCCTACCGTTAATACTATGGTTAATGAAACCACCGAAGGTATGCAGTTGGATATTGCAAAGGAAAATAACGGCGTAAGGTTAATGTCCGCACGGATAGCATCGGAAGATTATGACGTAAACGGAGTTTCCGCACAGGCTGAGTCCGCTTATACGCTTACAGCTTCTAACGATAGCGGAGACAGCTCTCTGGAAAGATACGTCTGGTCGTTTACGTTTGAGGACGGGACTTCTTCGTGGGCTAACGGAAAGAAGGCGAGCGATTATATAACGGTAACGCCCTCAAGCAATTCAAAGACCGCTATTGTAAGTTGTAAACAGGAATTCGGCGAAACGATAATAATTACGGTAGCTTCCGAAGTAAACCGCTCGGCAACAGCAACGTGTACGGTAGAATACGTGAAAAAGATTACGGATATTTCGTTTACGGTCAACAACGATAGAATTTTTGTTTTAGGCAGCCAAAACACTTTCCGTTTAAATCCCGTGTACGGCGTAGGAACGCAAACCGGTGATTTGTCTATCGAAAGCGTGAGTGTTACGGTATCTAAACAAATCGAAGATGACGTATATTTAGCGTCGCACGCTATGACTGGTCAGTATTGGATGCAAACCGCAACTTTCGCACCGGACAGCTCTATAACGCCGTTTGACTTAATGGATTATTCACGAGGTGATTTCCCTTATATAAACGATGGTAAACTCGCTTACAATGCTGTTTTAAAGGATGCAAATCCTTCGATAGCCGTATCTTCCGTGTTCTATCTGGATATCTCGGTTTCTTATAACTACGCATATAAAGGCGATACGGTTCAAAGCGGCGATACCGCAACGGCACAGCATCCTTATTCTGCGGGTGCGCTTACCGAGTACACAGTAGTAGCAAGCGTTTCGGTGGATAAAACCGATATTGCGTTTTAATGCAAGATAAGGGGGTGCTGCAATGAAAACGATTGCCAAAATAATCGCCTACGTAGCGATAGCCCTTGTTGTTGTATTGGGTATCGGACTTGTCTATAAGTTTACAAACGGCTTTAACGAGGATTTCAAAACCTTTTATATCGAGTACGACGGAAAACAAATTTTAACGGAATATAACGAAATGACGTTAGCAAGCGGACAAAAGCATAAGTTTAACGTTAAATACACTTTCGATAAAGAAGATTCCGAGCCGAAGGGGTATTCCGTTAAGGTAACGCCTAATATGGAAAGTGATTTCGATTATGAAGCTGACGGTGAAAGATATTTGTTTTCCAAAATAAGCGACTTCACTTCGTGCTTTATCATTTCGAAAAGCGATACGTCATTTGAGTTGGAAATGCCAAAAGAATTTAACCTTCAGAAAGCGTTATCCATAATTCATGACGAAAAGCAAGTTACTGTTCCTGACGACGCAGAAGTAAAGAATCCTATGCCGTTTTGTCTGGTCATCTCGTCTTACAACGGTAAAGTAACGTACAAAATCAATTTCGGTGTTTCAAGTGTGACCGTTAAAGACGTTACGCTCGACAAATCAGAAATAGTGTTTAGCGGTACGTAAGGCGGTGGCGAATGAGAGCGATTACAAAACGGTTTTTATATGCTTTGCTTGCGTTCGTTTTGTGCGTTGTAGCGGTAATGTGCGGACAGGGAAACTTGTCCGCATCTGCCGACGCCGCAGAGAGCGTACAAGCAACCTACGAAAGCACAAATGTACTGAACAACCTGAAAGGCGCAACGATCGGCGGTAAGGAATTTGATTTAGCGGACTATCCGCATAACTCGAACGGTAAGCCGCAGATAATTTCTTTTGTGGAGTTCTGTTATTCCTACTACGCCGAAAAGCAAGCGGATTACGGTCTTTATGTTTACGTTTATAATCCGCAAGACGTCGCCTTCGATATGTCGTCTGTGCGCAACAAAATTCAACTTACATACGGTAGCAAAGCGAGTTATTCAAAGTACACGCTGGAATTTATAAACTACTCAACCGACGCAGGCTATGAAGGACGGTTCTGGAAATTCAAAGTAAAGCTATCGGAAGCCGAGCGTTCGGCAATTCTGCGTGAAGTTGACGAAAACAGCCGTGTTTACAAAATAAGCGGTATTGAATTATCCGTCAAAAATGTGGTTACGGAATACGCTTGCGGACAAACTTATACTTATAAAGGTTATGCGCTCGGCTACGGTTCGGAGCTGGCGGCAAGCGATACGC
This sequence comes from uncultured Christensenella sp., assembly GCA_910578655.1. Lineage (GTDB taxonomy): Bacteria > Bacillota > Clostridia > Christensenellales > Borkfalkiaceae > Coproplasma. The sequence continues at coordinate 5,537 of CAJTQE010000049.1, read as the reverse complement.
TTTCTTGTAAGGTTGATGGGTTCAATAAGTATTTAACGCTGGACGTGCATTCTACCTATTACCGCCCCAAAGGAACGAACGGCGAAGCATACGCCCGCGATACTCTGCACTCCGTCTATTTTTCTGTGCCGAACAGCATTATAAACGACTACGTCGAAATGACGGCAGTTCACGCAACATGGCTGAACGCTTTAACTAATCCTGTTTTGGTAACGGGCAATAAGGCGGTTTATGACGATATTCTACCGTATGTCGGACAAGAAGTTGACGGCGGCAAGTTCACATACGCAAAGGACGATAATTCGCCCATTAGATACGCCTTAATTGCCGGTGCTTATAACGAAAGCGCGTCGTGGAATAATGCGTCCTACGGTTCCGCGTTTGTTAGCTATAACGATAACGCGCACTATACCAACTCGAAAAAGCGGATTACGAATTTACAGTATTGTTTTTTGGACGCGAGCGGAGACGCGGATAAATACACCTTACCCGCAGAAACGCTTATAGGCAATAAAGCAGACGGCGTAAAAGGCTACTTTGAAACATACACGGCAAAGCACGGCGGCACGCTGGTAAATAACAGGTTCAGTAAATCTCTATTTGAGAGCGTTGCCGACAGCTTTACGGATATTACTATCTCGGCAGACGATAAGTTCACGCTTACGGACGAAGTTGTATCCCAAAGCCTATGGCAGAAATTTGTCGGCGGCGGTTATAACGTAACCAACACAAACACCTATACTGTGTCGGCTATCAAGAAAGTGGAAAAAGCCGATATAAAGTCAGATAAAGCGGAAACGTGCAAAAATTTGTATATAGACGAAAGCGACTATACGGAGTTCAAGTCTTACTACGATACGGCAACAAGAAAGCAAGAAACGGTTTATCTGTTCCGATATTATCAAAGCGACTACACCTGTTACGAAGCTATTGAATACCAACGCGGTAAAGGTGATTGGACGCTTTTAGGTACGCAGTTCGGATATGATTACGTCGATACAAATGCTTACTTTATGCAAATGTGGGTGCAGCTTGACTTTGACATAATCGACCTGACGTTTACAAAGAACGGCGTCGATACGGTAATACCTGTTGTTATGTCGCCTATGGATATAGCCGCAGACGGCGCGCCGCCCGTAATAACGACTAAAAACAACCTTCAATGGTGGCAAATTCTTATAGGCATTATTGCGCTGATAATCATTATCTGGCTATTATTAAAGTTTGCTCCGCTAATTATTTACGTTGTCGGCAAAGTGGTCGTTCTGCCGTTCAAGTGCATAGGCGCATTTTTCAAGGGCATAGGCAATTCCGCCAAGCGGCGAAAGGAAAAGCGTGCGGAAAAGCGTGAGCAAGAACTCCGACACGAGAAAAAAGTAAGACGTCGGCAAAAGCTGCGTAATAGTAAAACTGAAAAACTACCCGACAATGTGTGGATGTCATCGGCAAGTACTCCATTAGGGCATAAGCCTGTACAGGAAATGAGCAGAGACGAAATTGAAAGTTATTTAGATAACATTGATTGGTCTGATCCATATTGGTCGGGTGGAGGTTCAAAGTAAGTAGTCCAATCGATTGGACAAAAAAGCGCCGGCGGAATCAAAGTGTTTCGTCGGCGTTATATTTTAAATTCAAGGAGAAAAGAATGAAAATCTTAAAAAGAATTTTTGTAATAGCTATATTAATCGCTATTGTATTTTTGATAAGCTATCTTGTTTACACGGGAGGGCAAATCAATGCGTAGAGCTTTAAACATAATATTTACGGTTGCGCTTACAATTGCATTTATACTATTGGGCGCATTCGTATTCCGCTCGTCGTTTATACGGCTTGGGTATGCGTTTAAAGATTTCGGATTATCGGTGGCGTATTACTTTTGTATAATGTTCGGGATAAGCCATAACATAACACCAACGGTCAACACAATTCCAGAGGTACAAACGCCGCAAGTTTCTTTGCCTAATGATTTTGAAGGGTTTAAAGATAATTCAGTGCAGTACTTCTCTTTGCTGTTTAACGGCAACAATTTTAACGGTTGGTTGGCACATATATCGGGGGTAATGGCTGAAATCGCAAAGATCTTGGTCATAGTATTACCCTGCATTTTAGCTTTAATACTAATTATCAAAGCTATATATAAGCGCGAGAATAACAAGCACGGTATTGATACCGTTCCGCTTCGAGTATTTAAGTTTATTTCGAGGTTTACATATCAACCTATAAAGCGGTTCGTGTGGGAATATGTTGCGTTTATCCGCTCTTACGGCTGGATTTGGGTATGCTGGGTAATTATGTGGGTGTTGAATTTCAACCTTGCAACAATCATTGTTGAGTTCCTTGCCTACTATTTCTATTTTGCCGTTGAGTTTGATTACAGCACAGTATATACGCAGATTGTAAAGCTGTTTGCAGACCTCAAAATACCGTTTGTCTACTTCCCGTGGTGGTCATTAGTTCTTATCATTTATCCGCTCTTTGACAGGTTCAGAAAGCGAATAGCAATAATGCGTTTACGTCATTACGAAGCGCGCAACTGTGGTTTTATAAATGAACTTCCTATCGTGTCTTTAACATGCGGTTCAATGGGTAAGAAAAAGACTACGGCAATTACCGATATGGCACTATCGCAGGAAGTTATGTTTAGGCGGAAAGCCTTTGATATTCTGCAAAAGAACGATATGAAATTCCCGCATTTTCCGTGGATACTCTTTGAGAAAGCTATGCAGGCTGAAATCGAAAACGGACGGGTTTATAATCTTGCTACCGTTAAAGTTTGGATTGCTGAATTAGAGGAGCGTGGAGAGCTTTTTGATTATGACAGCGAGCGTTACGGGTTGGTTTTTGATGACGGCTTGAAAGAGGACGGCCTTTACAAGGTGTTATCAACGTATGCGCAAGCCTATTTTATTTACATAATCGAAAGCAGTCTTATTGTTTCCAACTACTCCATAAGAGAGGACAACCTGTTGCTTGACAGTGGTAATTTCCCTTTATGGCTTATGGACTTCTTCCCTACTAATTTCAGGCGGGATAGCTGCCACGCTCACATTCTTGATTTTGACGTTTTAAGGCTCGGCAAGAAAGTTTTGGACGAGAACCCCAACGCCGGCAGCTTCGAGTTCGGTGTTATAGGCATTACAGAAATAGGAAAGGAACGCGGCAATAATCTTGAATTGCAGGAAAAGAAAAAGTCTTCTGACGAGGCGAACCAAAAGAACGACAAGTTCAATTCTTGGCTTAAAATGTGTCGTCATAGCGCAACGGTTGATAATTTCCCGTTTATAAAGGTTTTTGCAGACGAGCAACGGCCTGAAAGCTGGGGCGCAGATGCAAGAGATTTGTGTGATATTGTAAATATAACTGCAAGCGGTGAAATGAAGTTAGCTATGCCCTTCTATACCATTGGCGATATGATTTCCGAATGGGCTTTCAATAAGTTTATCGGACTGTATTACGATTTTCGTTTTAGGCGCGGAGATAATACACTTCTAATTCACATTTTAAAATGTCTAACCTTTTGGCTGTGGAAACGCAATATCAAGATATACAATCGTTATGGCTATTCTGTGCTTAAAATCGAAAAGGAACGCGGCACTATGGACGGTAAGATTTATAAGAAAAAGTATTATCTTATGAGTGCAAAAATCTACCGTAAGCGTTTTGCTACGGACTGTTTTGCGGACTATTTTAACGATATGGCTTTGCGCACAAATGTCGGGCTTAATGATTATCGAGAGTATCTAACTGAACGCGCGAGCGTTGACGAGTTACAGGCGCAAAACAGCTATTTTGTAAACGCACTCTACGGAATTGGAGGTAATGATTAATGGCTTATAATTGGCAGCAGCAAGTTGAACCCAAGGGCGGCTTTTACCCCGAAACCAAGGTGTATTTTGATGGCAGTCATTATATAGCAATTCCGCATACGGAACGTCCGTTTAAGCCGCGTAAAAAGCATATTGAAGAAATTGTTTCAGAGCAAAATAAGTGGCCACAGTTGGAAGAATTATCTGCTGAGGAAGCGGCTGATTCGCCTTTTACAGAGAATGAAATTAGCGCACCGGAAGAAAAACCCGATGCGCTTATAGGCGTTGAAAATAATAATTCCCCCTATAATATGTGCCAAATAACGCAGAAATTGGGTAAAAAAGAGCTTTTTGAAAAGTTTTATAGAGAGCATATAAATGAAAAAAGGTCAGAACGTCGTAAAAAGATAATTGAAGCAATGTTGCCATTTTTTGAAGATAGAACGGCTACCGAAAATTACGTTGACGCTAATATGGCAAGAAAAAAACGCAACTTGATTTGTAGGCGTGTCAGAATGGTGCGCAAAGCCAATCTTGCCGATTTCAACTTTTTCGTAACGCTTACTTATGATGATAAAAAACATACGGAATGTAGTTTCAAAAAACAGTTGAAAACCTGTTTCAGAAATTTGTGTTATAGAAGAAATTGGAAGTATATGGGTGTATGGGAGCGTTCTCCCGAAAGGAAGCGTTTACATTTCCATGGTCTCTTTAATATTCCCGATAATGCTGTAGTTGGCGAATTTCAAGAAGTAACCGATTATAGCACTAATCTACATGCAATGCAAACCATAAATCAAAATACATATTTTGCTGAAAGATTTGGACGTAACGATTTCAAAGAACTTGATAAAAGACTGTTGGGTGAGGCCCTTGGCTATTTAATGAAGTACTTGGAAAAGACAGGGGAAAAGATAGTTTATAGTAAAGGACTGCCGCAATTTTTCATATCCGATATTATGGAAGACGATATTGTATGTACCATAGGTCAAGAGGATAAAAAACTGTTACTTTTCGATGATTTCAAATGTTGGGATGAGGGGGTAAATGTCGGAACGGTAAGCAAGGTAACGATAGCGCAACTACGCAAGAGTAATTAATAATAACAGGGTCACCCTCAATTAAAATAGAAAGGTGTAACGGAAAAATGGGTGCTTCGCCAAGCGGTTCAGCGGCGAACACCCATTCCGTTCCCTTCTATTTTTTGGGGTTTTGTTTTGTTAATCGTGGCGTGTGCTTGTCTGCGGCGCGAAGCGCCGCCTCGTATCAAGACAAGCACACGCCACGATCTCAAAGTGGATTTTGATTTAATATTTTTAGGGTTATATGGTTCGTAAAGAAATTTTTAAAAAATTTAAATAATTTTTTTATATATGACTACGTATGTCACATTTATTATGGTATAATTGTCCTAAGTAATATATTAGGGTTCTATTAAAATTTGTAAATGTATTTTGAGGATTGTTATGAAAAAATGTCCACGTTGTCAACTCAATTATATAGAAGATTATGAAGATTACTGTGATGTTTGTTTAACAGAAATCGAGCAAAATGGTAAGCAGCGATATAGCAAAGATTTAATTCTTAAGAATGAGGTTAATGAAAAAGAAATTAAAGTACAAATTACTGCCAATCAGGTTTTTCAAGCAATACGTTATTTGAGTTATAATTATGGCGAGTACAGTATTTATGATACTGAAAATCAGTTATCGTATCGAAATGTCCTCAATA
>CAJTQE010000048.1:8739-13527 GCA_910578655.1 uncultured Christensenella sp. | reverse complement strand
ACACTAATCGATTCGCAAGCTTTTTCCAGTTGTCGTTCTCTTGCCAGCGTAATTATACCTAAGAGTGTAACGGAAATTAAGCAGATGGCTTTTTCGTCTTGTGAGGCGCTTACTGTATATTATAAAGGCACAAAGGACGAATGGATTGCTATATCAAAGAACAGTAATGCCTTTTCAAGCTCTGTTGATATAGTATATATTGATTCAGATTAATAATTAATAAGCTTTACCTTCATATAAACTTGTAATAAAATTTTGTACGGACAAATTTTGTACGTACATTTTCGTCCGCACATTGATGTCCGTACACTTTTGTACGGACATTTTCAATTATAGGAGTTATTTTAATGGAGAACACAAAAGAAATAATACATTCAATAATCGAGTGTGCGGTTGCCGAAGTATTGGTGTTGGTAGCCAAAGATATAAGGCGGTTAAAGTTCGCCGACATAGTCAGGAAAACGCATAATGTAGTAAACGACTTAGGAGTAAAGCTCATTGAAAACATTGTCAGAATAATCGATGAGAAATACAACGCGCAGCGCGACAAGCATAATGTTATTTTGAGGCATACCAAGACCCGCAAAATGGTATCAGAAATGGGCGAGCTTAACCTTACGAGAAAGCTTTATTTCGATAAGGCGGCTGCAAGATATTTCTTTGCAGTCGACGAGATATTGAATATCGAAAAGTACAGCAGAGTAGAGGGCGAACTCAAAACAAAGCTCATCAACGATGCAACGCTTACAAGTTACGGCAAAGCAAGTAAACTGTCTTATGAATGCGTATCACGCCAGACGGTTCATAATATCGTTAAAAGCGTAACGCCTAAAAAGCTCGAAGCTCAAGCAGACGGTTTTAAATCAATTAATGAAATTTATATTGAAGCCGATGAAGACCACATTCACCTAAATACAGGTAAGAGTGCCGAAGTAAAGCTCGTTTATGTACATGAGGGAAGACATCGAGTATGCCGTGGCAGAACGGTGTTACAGAACGTCAAATATTTTGTATCCGCAAAAAAAGGTAATGAGATATGGGATAACGTTGCTGATTATATATATTCGCAGTATAATCTTAAAGGCACGGAAGTGCATCTTTCCGGGGACGGTGCGAACTGGATTAAGCGCGGGCTTGATGTTATTCCGAGAGCGCAGTTCCACCTGGACAAATTCCACGTTTATAAAAGCGTGACGGATGCCGTGAGCGGGGATAGAGCTTTGCGGAGTAAAATTATTAATGGCATAAAATTCGGAGATAGCAAGGGCGTACATTCGCTGTATTTGCAGCGTTGGAATGCATTAAACGAAGTAAGAATGAGAAACAGGCTTTTCGACAGTTTACAGTATATCGAGAACAATTTTGATAGTATAGATTTGGATGAGCAGAGAAACTGTTCGGCTGAGGGACACGTTTCGCACGTTCTGTCCGCCCGTTTATCGTCGCGGCCTATGGGATGGAGCCTTGCCGGTGCTGAGCGAATAGCGCAGCTCAGAGCCTTTTATTTTAACGGCGGCGACTTTACATCCTTATATCGGGGTAGAGAAGAGAACACGGAAGAAGAAATGCAGAGCTATAATAATTCCGTGCGAGAAACTTATATGGGTGACCATACGATACCAAAAGGTAGAATTGTCGGTCTTGAGGCGGTTTATGACGAAGTAGGTAATTATCTTCGGTTTTTATTGAAAAAATAAAAAAATCAAGTTTTTTGAAAAAATGTGCGGAAAAAACTTGACACTATCCGCAAAATTCAATCGGTTGCGTTCTTTCATTTTTCGTGATATAATAATTGTACGATAAACAATAATTTAGCGGAGTGAAAAATGATTACGGATTCATTTGATAATAAAACTCAACCGATTTTAACTTTGAAAGATTTTTACGGCGAACGTAAACACTTGGTTGATATATGCTTGATTACTTTTTCTAAAAATATTTACGATTATATTTTGTCAACTTTTCGTTGTGAAAAAATTGCCGAAATTGAAGCCTGCAACGGAAATACTCTCGTTTACAAATTTTCGTATCAAGGAAAAGATATAGCATTTTATTTATCGCCCGTAGGCTCCACCGCTGCGGCACATTTTTCGATTGAAGCAAATTGGCTGACTGGTGCCTCAAAGTTTATAATGTTCGGTTCCGCTGGTAGTTTAGACGGCGAGAAAACTACAAATAAATATGTGATTCCTACGGAAGCATACCGCGACGAGGGAATGTCTTATCATTATGCACCGCCGAGCGACTACATAAAAGTCAAAAACAGCGATAGGATAAAATCTTTGTTTGATATGTGGAATATCCCCAATATACAAGGGAGAGTTTGGACTACCGATGCAATGTTGAGAGAAACTGTCGGACAAGTTGCGTTGCGCAAAAACGAGGGCTGTATTGCAGTTGAAATGGAGGTTGCAGGAGTTCAAGCGGTTTGTGATTTTTATAATTTTGAGCTGTACAATTTTCTTGTGACGGGCGATGTGTTATGCGAAGACAATTATGACAACAGCCAATTGTCTGGTGCAAATCATAATCTTGACAAATTACAGATTGCATTAAAACTTGCGATACACATATAGAACGATAAATTTCAATTTGACGTGCAGTGAAGTCAGCTAAGCGGTTTGGCAATAAAGATACACGGCTGCGGCGACACGCCGCTAAATTTCAATTTATCTTTCTAAAAGGTTTGTAGTAAAAAGCTCTCGAACATATCGTTCGAGAGCTTTTGTCCTTGCTTGAATGTATAACTCTTAATAATTTAGTTTTTTAATTCCCTATGGGAAGTGCACTTTCGTCACTCCCTTTGTTATGGCGCGGATGGTGAGATATCGCCTTGAGCGGCGCGCACGGTTGACGGCAAAAGCCGATTGCCGTCAAGTCTGCGGTGGAGTCCGCAGACCAAGCCTCCCCTCAAATCTCACAACACCGCTTAAAGAAATAACAAAGGGAGCGACTTTCGTCACTCCCTTTGTTATGGCGCGGATGGTGAGATTTGAACTCACGCTGCAGTCTCCCGCACTACACCCTTAGCAGGGGCGCCCCTTGAGCCACTTGGGTACATCCGCTCAAAGTTGATAAATTTATTAAAGCTAAATAACTATACCACAAATTTGCGGCTTTGTCAAAGCATTATTTGACGCTTTTTAAAAATAAATTTATTCTCAACTGTTGCATAAAATGCCCGTTTGTGGTAAAATTATGTATCGATAGGAGGGAGATATGAAAATAGTTTTTTTGGGGGATTCGATTACGGACAGCGGCCGTGACCGCGCTGATGAAAAATCGCTTGGCAACGGTTATGTTAAAATTCTTGCGGACAAGCTTCTTCCCATATATCCCGATACCGATATCGAGCTTATAAACAAAGGCGTTGCGGGCGACGAAGTGGGCGATTTGCTTGCGCGCGTTGAGCGTGACGTCCTTTCCCTTAAACCCGACGCCGTAGTAATAATGGCCGGCATCAACAATGTTTTACACAAGTTTGAGCAGAAAAAGGAACTTGACTTAAACCGATTCGAGCTTGACTTGACAAAGCTTTTAACGACTGTCAAAGACGCCGGCATAACGCTTATTTTCCTCGAACCGTTTTTATTGCCCGCGCCCGAAAAGCGCAGAATGAGAAAGCTGTTCGAGACTGAGCTTGAAATTATAGACAGGGTTGCAAGCTCGCTTTCCGACGAGTTCGTCGCGTTTGACGAAATGTTTAACGGTCTTGCCGTCAGTATACCTTACGCCGAATATTCCGTTGACGGCGTTCGCCCTACGCATCGCGGTTCACGGCTTATTGCCGATACCGCAATAAAAGCTATAAGAAAACACTTACTTTAAATTTTACGGAATCCGATCGGGTTCCGTTTTTTACAAATACGGTTTTGATAAAATAAAAAAGTGTGTTATAATTTTTTTCGGAGGATATTATGTTTAATGAAATAAACAAAAATTTCGGGTTCGGCTGTATGCGCCTGCCTATGAACGGCGACGAGGTTGACTATACCGAGTTCGGCAAAATGATAGACGCGTTTATCGGAAACGGATTCAATTACTTCGATACGGCGCACGGTTATATTGACGGCAAAAGCGAAACGGCAATCCGCGACTGTCTTGCTTCGCGCTATCCGCGTGAAAAGTTTGTTCTGACAAATAAATTGACGGGCGTATATTTTAAGACGGAAGATGAAATCCGTCCGCTGTTTGAAAGCCAGTTAAAATTGTGCGGAGTAGATTATTTTGATTTTTATTTAATGCATTCGCAGTCGCGTGACAGTTACGCGCATTTCAAAAAATGCCGCGCTTACGAACAGGCTTTTCAGCTGAAAAAAGAGGGCAAAGTAAAACACGTCGGACTGTCCTTTCACGATACTGCGGACGTTTTGGACGGGATTTTATCTGACTATCCGCAAATAGAGGCGGTGCAAATTCAACTGAATTACGTTGACTTTAACGACCCTGCAATACAATCCGCCAAATGCCTTGAAGTGTGTCGCAAACACGGCAAACCCGTAATAGTTATGGAGCCGGTTAAAGGCGGCAACCTCGTCAACCTGCCCGTTGAAGCCAAGAAGTACATAGAGCAGCTTAACGGCGGCAGCGCGGCAAGTTATGCAATACGTTTTGCGGCAGGCTGTCAGGGTGTGTTTATGACGCTTTCGGGTATGAGTAACTTACGGCAGATGCAGGACAACCTGTCGTTTATGCGTCAGTTTAAGCCGCTTGATAAGCGTGAGCTCGAAGCCGTTGAAAACGTTTGCAGAATTTTTAAGTCAATGAATTTAATTCCCTGTACGGCTT
>CAJTQE010000048.1:0-8719 GCA_910578655.1 uncultured Christensenella sp. | reverse complement strand
CGTCGGGTTGTCCCCGAAATATCCCGATACCCGACTTGTTTGCCTGTATGAATACAAAAAATCTTTACCACGATTGGAACGCGGATTTTTATTATAACATTCACGTCAATGAAAGAGGCAAGGCCTCCGACTGTATCAAGTGCGGCAAGTGCGAGGCGGTTTGTCCGCAGCATTTGCGTATCAGAAATCTTTTGGGCGAAGTCGCGGCGGCGTTCGGAAAATAAAGGAGATATTATGATAGAAAATATTTTGACTGTACGCGGACTGTCTTTGAAAAGTAAAGTGACGGTTAAATGCCTTATATCCGTCGGCGTAATTGCGCCGGCGGTAGTGTTGCCGCAGTTATTTCACTCGGCGCCGGGGGCGCAGGGCGGCGTTCGATGGCTGCCTATGTATGCGCCCGTGCTGTTGGGCGCTTGCCTTTTGGGCTGGGCGTGGGGGCAGATAGAGGCCGGACTTCACGGTCTGGCTGTGCAGGCGGTTTTGATTCCGGCTGTTGTAACAGGGCTGAGGCTGCTTTTGACGAAGGATAGAAATGACTGATTTACAGACGGCAAAAAGTAAACTGTCGGGCCATACGCTTTGTCTGTGCCGCGACGGCGAGTGTCTTTTCAGCAATGAGCGCGGCATTGCGCCTATGCTGAATTTTATCAATTCCAACGTAAATTTGCAGGGCTATTCGGTTGCCGATCTGATAGTCGGCAAAGCCGTAGCCATGCTTTTCGTTTTCAGCGGAATAAGGCAGGTATACGCGCGTACGCTGTCGCAAGGCGGCAAACGGATTTTTGAAAAGTACGGCGTTCCGTTCGAATACGGAACTTTGACCGACAGAATTATCAACCGTGCGGGAACCGACGTGTGCCCCATGGAAAAGGCGGTTGCCGACGTTGACGGTTTAGAGCAGGCATATATTATTCTGAACAACAAGTTAAAATGAAAAAGACCGCAGGCGAACGCCTGCGGTCTTTACGTTATCGGTTTAAAGTTCTCTGTCTTTGTGGTCTTTATAACCCTCGCCGTAAATCTCTTTCGCGCTTGTTACTATGGTAAACGCACGTGGGTCGATTTCGTGTATATAGTCGCAAAGTTTGGGGTATTGCATTTTCTTTATGGCGCACATAATTATGCGTTTTGCATCGCCCGTATACGCGCCTTCGCCGTTGACGCAGGTTGCGCTTATATCAAGCTCGCCGAGAATTTTTTGGCAAATAAGTTCGGCGTGTTCGCTGTCGGTAATGACGTAGACAAGCTTTGCGGAATCCGTGCCGTAAATTACCCAGTCAAGTACGAGTATCGTAACTATAAGCGAAAGCACTGTATAGAAAGTAAGCGTAAAATTCTTGAAAAATATTGCCGACACACCGATAATGATGACGTCTATTATCATAGAAATTACGCCTGTTTTCAAGTATCTGAACTTCTTTCTTAAAAACTTCACCAAAATGTCGGTTCCGCCCGTAGTGCTGCCCATTTTGTATACCAAGCCCATTCCCAGTCCGACCAACACTCCGCCCACTACGCCGGAAATGATTATATCGTCTGTAAAAGGCAGGTATTCTTTAAGCAGAAAATTCCAAAGCTCTATCAGAAGCGAAGAAACAACCGTTGCGTAAAGCGAGGATAAAACGAAAAGTAACCCGAACGAAACCGCACCGAGAATAAACAGCGGTACGTTGAGAATAATTATCCATACTCCCGTCATATCGAAAGGGGTGATATGGCTGAGCAAAATGGCAAGTCCCGATACGCCGCCGGCGGCGATTTTGTTTGCGTCGAGGAACAGTGCAATGCCAAGCGAGAAAAATACGCACCCTGCCGAAATTATTAAATATTGTTTTAAAATTTTCAATGCAAAGGTCTTTTTATTCATTATTATATTATTATATCAAATTTTTAAAAAAGTGTCAATATTATTTTTTTTAAAAAAATATGTAAGTTTTTTGTTTAAGGTTGCAAATTAAGCTTTATATTAATAATGTACAAACTCACGAGAGGCAGTAATGGAAGAAAGAGAAGAAATGTTAAACGAGCAGCCTGAGGAGCAGGCAGAGCTTACGGAAGAACAAAAGCTGACCGCCCTTGCGGAGGATTTCAAACGCAAGTGGTACGCGGTTTCAGCCGAGTACGACAACTATCGCAAGCGCAATGCACAGGCAGTGGCGCGCGCATATTCGGACGGGGTTTCTGATGCGATTCTCAAAATACTGCCCGTTGCAGATACTTTCGGTTACGCGCTTGACTCATCTACCGATGAAAAGACCCGTTCCGGAATTGACAAGATAATCAAAAATTTCAATAATATTCTGGCGTCGCTGGGCGTTGAAGAAATTGAGTTGCAAGTCGGCGACGCGTTCGATGAAAACAAAGCTTCGGCAGTTTTGAACTACCCCTGCGAGGAGGGGGAAGAACCCAACACGATAAAACAGATTTTAAAGAAAGGCTATCGCAGCGGCGAAAGAGTAATTCGTTTTGCGCAGGTAGCCGTCACCATCTAACTATTAAAATAAATTACGGTGCAAGCAAAACCACGCTTTTGCGCAGAACAACCCAATTTGTGGCTATGCCGCCTCAGCGGGGTGAATGCCCGTAATTATATAATAAGAGAGCCCTGAAAATTACGGGCAGAGGGGCAGCACCCCTAAAAACACGAAAAAATTAATTGTCACTGCAATTAATTTTTCGTGAGGAGGAATATTTATGGGAAAAGTAATAGGTATTGATTTAGGAACTACAAACTCTTGCGTTGCGGTAATGGAAGGCGGCGAACCCGTCGTTATCGCGAACAGCGAAGGTAACAGAACTACGCCTTCCGTGGTATCTTTCAAGTCCGACGGCAGCCGTATAGTGGGACAGGCGGCAAAGCGTCTTGCTGTCGCTCAGCCCGATAAAACCGTTATATCGATTAAGCGCCATATGGGTGAAAGCTACAAGGTAAATATCGATCACGGTTATTCACCGCAGGAAATTTCCGCTATGATTCTTTCCAAATTAAAAGCGGACGCGGAGAGTTATCTCGGCGGCAAGGTTACCGACGCGGTTATAACCTGCCCTGCATACTTCAACGACTCGCAGCGTCAGGCAACTAAGGACGCGGGTAAAATTGCGGGACTTAACGTTCTCAGAATTATCAACGAGCCGACCGCAGCCGCGCTTGCATACGGTCTTGACAAACAGGAAGGCAGCCAGAAGGTTATGATTTACGACCTCGGCGGCGGCACGTTCGACGTTTCGATTTTGGAAATCGGCGACGGCGTTTTCGAAGTTTTGGCAACCAACGGCGATACCCATCTCGGCGGCGATGACTTCGATAATAAAATAATCGACTTCCTCGTGGATACGTTCAAAAAGGATACCGGCGTAGACCTTTCCAAAGATAAAATGGCAATGCAAAGACTTAAAGAGGCTGCCGAAAAAGCCAAAATAGAGCTTTCGGGAATGAATTCGACCAACGTCAATTTGCCTTTCATAACTGTTGTGGACGGCGCGCCCCAGCACCTCGATATCGACCTTTCAAAACAGAAGTTCGACTCGCTTACGGCCGACCTCGTTGAAAGAACGGTAGAGCCTATGCGCAAGGCAATGCAGGATGCGGGTCTTAACTATAACGAAATCAACAAAGTAATAATGGTCGGCGGCTCGACGCGTATTCCCGCCGTATTCGACAAAGTAAAGAGCGTTACGGGCAAGGAACCGTTCAAGGGCATCAACCCCGACGAATGCGTTGCGATAGGCGCGGCGATTCAGGGCGGCGTGCTTTCGGGCGAAGTCAAAGACGTGCTTTTGCTTGACGTTATGCCCTTGACTCTCGGCATCGAAACTCTCGGCGGAGTATCTACGCCCCTCATCGAAAGAAATACCACCATCCCCGTAAAGAAGAGTCAGGTATTCTCTACTGCGGCGGATAATCAGCCCGGCGTTGAAATCAACGTATTACAGGGTGAAAGAAAGTTTGCGCGCGACAATAAATCGCTTGGCAAGTTTATGCTTACCGACATTCCTCCCGCACCGCGCGGAGTTCCTCAGATAGAGGTTACTTTCGACGTTGACGCAAACGGCATTGTAAACGTAACGGCAAAAGATTTGGGAACGGGTAAGAGTACGAATATCACCATTACCGCATCTACAAACCTTTCGGAAGAAGATATCAACAAGGCGGTTAAGGACGCCGAAAGATACGCGGACGAGGATAAGAAACGTAAAGAGGCCGTTGACAACAAGAATAACCTTGAAAGCGTCATCGACAGCCTTGAAAAGACTGTAAAAGAAGCCGGCGACAAGCTTTCCGACGAGGACAAAAAGACCGTTGAAGAAGCCGTCGCTAAGGCAAAAACCGAACTTGAATCGGGCGACAACGACAGAATTAAGGCTGCAACAGACGCCCTTCAAAACGAAATTCAGCCCGTCATTGCCAAAATGTATCAGCAGGCAGGCGGTGCGCAGGGCGGAGCGTCAACCGACGGCGACGATACCGAATTCAGACAGCACTAATAAGTTCACGAAAATATAATTGTTGAAATATTATGCCTTGAAAAGAAATCTTTTCAAGGCAAAAATATGTATAGGGTAACCGATGGCTAAAAATTATTACGATATTCTCGGTGTGTCGAAAACGGCTTCATCCGATGAAATTAAAGCGGCGTACAGAAAGCTTGCAAAGCAGTATCACCCCGATTTTCATCCGGGTGATAAAGCTGCCGCGGAGAAATTTAAAGATATAAATGAAGCTAACGCCGTTTTGTCGGACGACGCCAAACGCAAGCAGTACGACTTCGAGCAGGCTCATCCCGGAATGGGCGGAGGCGGCGGAAGAGGTCCTTTCGGCGGTTTCGGCGGCGGAATGGGCGGCTTTGAGGATATAATTAACTCAATGTTCGGCGGCGGTTCGCCGTTCGGGAATTTCGGCGGCGGAATGACTGCCGAAAAGAAAAATCGCGGTGCGGACATTCAGCACACGGTTTATCTCTCCTTCCTCGATGCTATTAACGGCTGTACGAAAACGGTCAACTATACCCGAAACGAGCCTTGCATTGCCTGCAAGGGTACGGGCGCAAAGCACGGAACGTCGTTTAAGGTTTGTACCTGTTGCGGCGGAAGCGGAAGAATTAAATATACTCAGGATACTATTTTCGGAAGAACCATTCAGGTCGGCGTTTGTCCGGACTGCGGCGGAAGCGGAAGAACGGTCACGGATAAATGTCCCGATTGTAAGGGTAAAGGCTTTTTAAGGAAGGAAACCAGATTTTCGGTCAATATACCTGCCGGCGTCGACAAGGACAGCAGTTTAAGAAAACGCGGTTACGGTCAGGCGGCAAGCAACGGCGGCGAGGCCGGCGACCTGTATATCTTCTTTAAAATCGAGCCGCACAAACTTTTGCGCCGCGAAGATAAAGATTTGTACGTTACCGTTCCTATCTCTTACAGAACAGCCGTTCTCGGCGGAAAAATAACCGTTCCGTCCGCAGACAGCATCATCGAGCTGAACGTGCCCGAGGGAACGTCCTCCGGCACACGGTTCTGCGTGCGCGGAAAGGGCGTAAGGACTGTTAACGGAACAGGCAACCTGTACGTCACCGTCGAAATCGACATTCCCCAAAGACTGTCGCGCGACCAAATGAAAAAACTTTCCGATTACGAAAATTCGGTTTCAATAAAATCCTGCGACAATATGCAAAAATACGCAAACAATATGTCGGCAGTGTACGGCAAAAAATTAGACAAGCAATAAAAATTTCTTATCCGCATCGGAATACCGCGCTGCGCTTACGGTTTGTACGGTCGTTTACTTCCTTGTAAACTCCTTTGAAAAGCCGCGCGTATCTTGCCTTTCCCGCATATACGGATAGTCTGCGAAACAATTTATTGAATATTAAAGCACGGACGGCGTACGCCGTCCGTGCTGTATTTATCCGCAAAAAGTTATCCACATTATCCACTGTGGACAAAAAGCAATATGAGATAATTAACAAATTTTATCCACAATTTATCCACAATGTGCGTTAAACATCGTTTCACGCGCCAAAATTCGACAAACATCTGTTTTTTATGCAAAAAGTTATCCACATTTCCTTACCCGTGTTATTACTTTACCGTTGCAGGCAACGACGTTATCGCCGGAAATTACTTCTCCGACGCTGTCGACGGTTATCGTACCGCTTTTGGGGTTTTTAATTGAATCGACGTGTCCCGTGATAGTTGCGTCTACGTCGGAATATTCAAACGCCAAATCGCATTTTTCGGTAGTGCAGTCGACAAGTTTTAAATTTTTGCAGTAGCAGAGTGGTTGCGTGCCTATAATGAGGCAGTTGATAAGAGTAAGCCCTTCCGAATACCAACCGAGATATTCGCCTTTCAGCACCGAGTTTTTAACGGTCATATTCCTGCAGTGCCAGAACGCGTCCTTCGTGTCGAAATTGCAATCTTCTATGACGGCGTTTTCTACGTACTGAAAAGAGTACTTGCCTTTCATTGTTACGTTTTTAAGTTTAATGTCGCGGCACTCGAAAAGGAAATACTGCGATTCCACGTCGCAGTCAATCATTTCAAGTCCGCGGCAGCGCCAGCCGAATTCGGGTGAGTTGACGGAGCAATCCGTCAGCAACGTGTTGCCGCACTCTCTCAAAGCCTTAATTCCGCCGAGAGTGCTGTCCCTGATAACGCCGTTATCCGAGTACCAGAGCGCGGCGCGCGTAAGCTCGTCCATAACGCAATTTTCAATGGTGTAGTTTACGTCGTGCCAAAAGGGATATCGCAGTGAAAAGTTGCAGTTTTTTACTACTATGTTTCTGCATTCCTTTAACGCCGATTCACCGTCGGCAGGGCCTGCAAAAGTGCAATTTGCAACTTCCGTGTCCGTAATATTATAAAGCGCGCGTTCTTCGTCGAAAGTTTTATCGGTAATCTTATTCATACTGATATTATAGGATATTACCGCTTTTATGTCAATGCTTTTACCCGGTATACTTTATCGGCGAAGGCGCGTAAAAATGCCCGGACAAATTGTCGAAAAAGGTAAAACTTGTTTTTTATTGTGAAACTTTAACGAAACTTTTAAATTATCTATTGCAAATTGAGTAAATATATGGTAAAATAAACGCTATGCAGGAAATAATAGAACTAATAAATCAAGCCGAACGTAAAGCGGCTGAAATAAAAGCTAACGCGCTTGAAAAGGCGGGGGAAATCGCTTCCGCCGCGGAAGCCCGCGCGGCTGACATAGAAAAACTTTCCGAAGCGGATTGTAAAGCTCTGCGTGAAAAAGTTTTGAATAATGCCGCCGAGGAAGCGCAAAAGCGTTATGCCGACGAAATTACGGTCAACAGGGCGAAGGCTGCAAAGTATTGCGCAGACCGTCTTAAAGCAACCGACAATATCGTCAACGATATAGTGCGGAGGGTTACGCGTGGCAGTCGTTGAAATGAGCAAGCTGAACGCCGTTGCGCTTGCGTACGACAGGGATAAAATTCTGAACGCCCTGCAAAAGACTCAGGCGATTGAAATTAAGTGTCACGGCGAAATAGAAAATACGGTTCCGCTCGAAGCCGAAACCGAAGCTTTGCGCGAACGCTTGTCTGTGGCGGAAAGTGCGCTTGAAGCGCTTTCATCGCGCGTTGCAAACTATTATAAAGAGAGTAAAACCAGGTCGGATAATCTTGACGAAGTTGAAATAACTTATTCCGAATTTATGTCCGCGCGTGATAGTGTTGCGCAAAACGAACAGCTTATCGCGCAAATAAATGCGCTTATAGACGAGGAGATGGAGCTGAAAGCAAAGATTTCAAAAGTCGAACGGCTGTTATCTTCGGCAAGCATTTATTCACAGTACGGTCAAGCGTTGCAACTTGCAGGCACTGCCCACACGCAGTTCAGACTTGGTACTATACCGACACAGCAAAAAGATAACTTTATAAAACACGCTGAGGGTATCAGCCTTTTAAGTTATAAATTTGCGGCGGCCGACGCGGAAAATTCACTTATTATGATAGCCGCTCATAAGGCGGCGGAAAGCGAGGTTTCCGACGTTTTGTCCGAGGTGAACTTTTCAGCCTGCCCCTTTGAAGAGGAGTGTACCGGCGAACAGCTTTTCAAGTCGCTAAAAGACGAAAAGCTTGAACTGTTAACTCAAAAAAACAAGGTAAACAGGGAACTGCTGTCGCTTGATACCCGCATACGCGAACTGAAAATTTATTGTGATTTGGTCGGGTTTGAACTTGAAAAAGCCGAACAGTGTCAGAATATGCGCGCAACGCAGACGACCTTTCTTTTCGAGGCATACGTTCCCACAGAGGCGCAGGAACAGGTTAAAGACGCGCTTGAAAGCGCAACCGATTGCGTTTGGTACGGGTTTTCTCAGCCGTCTGAGGACGAGGAGCCGCCCACGCTTCTTAAAAACAATAAAGTAATCAAAAACTTCGAAGCGGTTACGGATATGTATTCGCCCGTCAACTACCGCGAGTTTGACCCCAACACGGTTATGGCGTTCTTTTACAGTCTGTTTTTGGGCTTTATAATGGGCGACGTAATTTACGGACTGTTAATGATAGCTGTCGGCGGTTTCGTGTATTTCAAGTCAAAGCGCGAAACGGCAATGAAAAGACTTGCCGGCGTTTTCGTTTCCGGCGGATTGTTCGCGGTTATCTGGGGCTTTTTGTTTAATTCGTTTTTGGGAATGGCGGCGTTGCCGCAGACCGTTATGCCAGACGCTATGAGCGGACGGTATTCG
>CAJTQE010000047.1:4636-13656 GCA_910578655.1 uncultured Christensenella sp. | reverse complement strand
GTCAGAGTTTCGTAAGGAACGGAAAAGGAATCGTCCGAAAAATCGCTTTTAGCCGTTACGGGTAAAACGCTGTAATCCCAGAAAAACAGTACTATTGACGCCAGAGCCATAACAACGGCTATCAACGGCACGATTAATTTTTTTACTTTTTTGTTCATAAATACGCTTCCTTGTAACGCGATTTATTTAATACCCGAGTGAGCCATAGTGTCCATAACCTTACTCTGCATAACTATGAAGATGATAAGGTTGGGCAAAAACATTATTAATGCGCTTGCCGCCGTGACGCCTTGCGTTATTGACGAGGTTGACGCAGATGAGAAAGTTGTAATATAGTATGCAAACGTCTTTAAACTTTCGTTGTTGATGTAGTAAACGGAAGCTTCCACGTTGCCCCACGCCGACTGGAACGACATTATTGCAACGGTTGCAATTGCCGGTCTTACAGACGGGATTATTATTTTGAAGAGTATTTGCAGCTCGCTTGCGCCGTCCATTCTCGCCGCTTCTAAAAGCGCGTCCGGAACCTGGTCTATGAACTGTTTTATGAGGAACAGTCCGACGGGCATTGCAACAATGGGAAGTATGTTTGATATAAATCTGTCCGTAAGTCCGAGATTTACTATTATGATAAATCTGGGAATAGTTACCGCAATAGGCACGAACATCAGCGCAAGGGTATTTATTTCAAATAAAAGCTTTTGTCCTTTAAACTTCTTTTTACTTAGCACGTAGCCCGCCGAAACAGACAGTAAAATGCTGATTATCATTGTCAATGCGGTAACCACTACCGAGTTGAACAGATATCGCGTTGCAGGTACGGAAGTGCCTGCCATTAATTCGAAAAGGGACTTGTAGTTTTCCCAGGTCGGGTTTACAACGAAGAAACTCGGAGGGAATTTAAACAGCTCTTCCGCAGGTTTAAACGCCGTACTGAAAATATAAATAATAGGCAAAATCATAAATACCGCCAGCGGCAGCAAAAACACGTAAAACTTTATCTGACTTACGTGAAATCTTTTAGGATTTATTTTTTTACCTTGAAAAGATGCCATAATTCAACCTTCCGTAATTATTCGTCTTTGCTGTTTAACAGCCTGCCTATAACTTTGCTTAATATATAAATTATCAAAAGCAACACTACCGAAATAGCCGCAGCATAGCCCATCTCGTACCTGATATAACCGTAGTCCTGAATGTGGTTTATTATGAGCTGACCGTTATAGTTGGGCGTCGGGTTAGAACCGGAAAGCTCTACGCCTATCGCGCCGGCCTGAAACGTGTTTACAACCGCCATAACCGCACCGAACAGCATCTGAGGTTTTATCGACGGCATAGTGACGTGAATAATTTCCTGAAAACGGTTTTTCATTCCGTCCATATACGCCGCTTCGTAAAGCTGAGGGTCGATGTTTAAAATACCCGAAAGCATCGACAGGAAGCCTATGCCCATACTTGACCAGATAGTGACCATTATCATAATCGGCATAAGATAGTCGCCGCTTTGCAGCCATTGAACCGCTTCGCTTATTACGCCCATTTTCAAAAGTATCGCGTTGAGATAACCGTTTGAGTCACCGCTGAATATCGCCGTCCACACAACCTGCATTGCAACGCCCGCCGTAAGCGAAGGCGCGTACAGGCAGAGCGCGAGTATCGTACGCGGAAGTTTGGGCACCTGCGCAAGCATCCACGCCAGAAAAAACGAAAGGAAATAACCTACGGGTCCCGCTATCAGCGAAAACAGCAAAGTGTTGGGAATAACCTTTTGCATAAACACTTCGTCTTCCGTAAACAGCCTTATATAGTTGTTAAAGCCGTTGAATTTGGGTGCGCTGATACTGTTGAAGTCGGTAAACGACAGGACGCCTGCCAAAATGACGGGCAACACGATGAATACGAAGAAAGCAAGCATATACGGCAAAATTAATATGGCCGTAGTTACCGCACTCTTTTTTCCGCCTATCTTAGACCTTTTAGGTTCGGATACGGTGTGCATATCTCCCTGTTCGGGCGTTCCCCTGCGGAATTTCAATTTGCACTTTTTTTGCTTTTCAGGCACGGGTTGAACGTCTTGCACGCTTTCCTGCGCGGTGTCTTGAACGTCTTCGGGCGTACCCTCTGAAACGTTAACGTTTTCCATAACGTTTAACCTCCCCTTTTAAGCGATTCAACGTATTCGAGCGTGGTCACGGTATACGGCTTGACAAGCACGCCGTTCTTGACGTAACCGAACTCGGTAAGTTTTCTTTTCAATTCTTTATCTATCGAGGTGACGGCGCGCTCTATTACCGAACGCGTGTTTGCGCCCTCGATTACTATACTGTTCCAAGCGTTTGAAAGCTCGCGCTCCAACATATACCAACCGGGTACTTTGGGAATTTCTCTCATCCACTCCCACTGCTCGCGTATAATCTTTTTGTCCGCGTAAGTGAACGCAACCGAGTTCGAGAACGCCTCGTTATTGGCGCTGCTCCAGATATAGTTTTTGCCGAAAATCATTGTAAGGCGGTTCATAAATTCGGTCTGAACGTCAGCCGACGACCACCATTTCAAAAGCTCCCAGCCTGCCGCGTCCTTTTCGTCGCTGCCGCTCTTTATAAGCGTCATTGCCGTTGCGCTGCCCGTCTGCCACCTTGCAACCTCGCCGAGACTTTCGTCGTACACGCCGGGTGCGAGCGCTATGCCCCATTTACCGGAAATTTCGGGCGCAGCCATACTCAACCGCAAATAAGTTTCAAACGTGGAAACGCCTATCGGCAGACTTCCGCTGCGGAAACTGTCAAAGAAGTTGGACACCTGCTGCGGCAGTCCGTAAAGGGTATACAGCTCGGTCATAAACTTGATTGCGTTCATACTTTTCTCGTCGGAGATAGTCGTGCTCAAAGCGTCGTCGGAAAAGAGTGTGCCGCCGTACTGATATATGAACGGCGCAGTCGTCATTATCGACTTGGACGCGGTGGAGCTTGACAGCGGTATATAATAGTTAAGTCCGTATCTCTGCAATACAGGCAAAGTCTGCAACACGTCGTTCCAGGTATCGGGCACGGAAATGTTGTACCTGCCGAGAATATCTTTTCTGTAATAAGTTACGTAGAAGTCCTGAGTTTCGGGAAGCGCAAGCCCTATGCCGTCGGCAATAAGGGAAATCATTGCGCCGGACGAGAAACGGGAAATTACTTCGCCGTAGTCGGGGAACTGCGTTAAATCGACGACAAGGTCGCGGATGCCCATTTCGTATGGAAGCCAGTTGCTTATACCCATTACCGAGTCCGGCGCAATGCCGGCCGCGTTTGAAAGTATCAGCTTGCCCTCGTCGGCAAGTATAGAAAATTTAACGTCGTAACCCGTACGCGCTTTAAAGTCGGACGCGTCAAGCATCTGCTGCATAAGGTCTACGTACTGGCGCGAACGGGCAACCCACACCTGTATGGTGTTTTCGCCGTAAGAGGTGTTTGAATAGTCTGCGACGAAACTATGGAAGAACTTCTTCACGCCTTCCCAGAAGGTTTTCCAGCCGTTCTCCCTTTCGATGCCGCTTTCCTTGTCGGCAGGGTGTAAAACCACCTTATCGAGTCCGATAGGCGTCGTCTTTATATCACTGAGCGCATTGGCAAGCGTCTGCACGATAGAGCCGCTGCCTTCGGAAATCTGCGCGTATTTGTTGGGGATATACTTTGGCGATTTCAGCAGTCCCTCTATCGCCTGACTTGCAGTGCGCAGATATATAAGCGCCTGATAGTTTGTCTGGGTACCGTTAATTTTTTTGAGGTCGGAAGATATAATTTCAAGACCGCGCACTGTGTTTTGCAGTTTTTCGACTACGCCGGGAAAGTCGTTGTCTATATCCCATTCGCGGTTGCCGTCGGTAACGGTGCCGGCAATGCGTTTAAGGTCGAGATAAATGCCATTGAGGCTGTTGATAGACGAGGTAATCATTTGCTGCAAACCGTGGGAAAGACTGCCGTCTATTTTAACCGAAACGGTGTGCTCGCCCTTAGTAAGATAAACCGAATAGTTGCCCTCGCCGTTGCCGAGAGTGTGCCTGTCGAATCCGCCGTTCTCTATTAAAGGATAACGAAGGAATTCGCGATAGGGCGTCTTTCCGTCGACGAATATCTGCACGTAAACGGTGCGGTTTGAATTGACGTTGCTGTAATTGAACGAGAGATTGTACAGCCCGTCTTTTTCCGCATTGAGCTTATAAGTGAGTACATGCTCAGGCATGCCGAAGCCCGAAACGACGTTCAGCATCGAATTATACGAAGCGTACGGAGTTACGTTCGTAGCCGCATCGGACGCAGGAACTACGGAAAGCGTATTCTTATAGGCGAAATGCTCCGCCTCCGCCGTATCCGTCCCCTCGCCGTATTTGCCGCCGACATTATTGAGATAGCTTTGGTAATCGTCGGGCAAATTCACCGAACGCACGCTTAAATCGCCAAGCAGGAATCGTCCGCCGGCGTTTACGGATATTTCCACCGTATTCTCACCGGCAACGAAGTCGTATACGGGAGGAAGCACGGTTGCATAATCGTATTCGTAGAGGTATTCCCCCACCCATTCTTCTATTTTCTTCTGAGAGGGGACCATTTCGTTTCCGAACGAGTCGGTCTTGAAATCCTCTGATTCGTTGCGCCAAAGCGCCTTTAACGACGACCTTTCGGAAACGGTATTTCCGTTCACCTTTATAGTTACCTCACTGTCGGAAAGTCCGTTGTGAAGTATGTAATAATCCGCGTAAAACGCGAGCTTATCGTTTTTGTCGAGGTTAACAGTGTAAACGGCGGTATCGTTCTCGTCCATAGGCACGGTTTTGCCGTCATAGCCGTATTGATTTTCTATGGGATGCTCCGTAGAATTTTTCAATACGGCTTTAACGTTTAAACCGCTTTGGGCAGAAACTTCAACGTCGCTATAATCGCTTAAAGCTTCGGTGAAATCATATTTTACACTGCACCCCGCAAGCGGCAGCACGCTTAAAAGCAGCGCCGCTGCGGTAAAAAGTGCAACTTTTCTTTTCATATCCTAATCCTATATAAAGAGGTCAAATATAATCAGTCGTAATACTGTTCAAACTGTTTTATTGCTTCTGCATATTTTTTGTTTGCAAGCGTGTTGCAATTTTCCGCATATTCGGCGTAACGCTCCGTACCCATCCAGCAAGCGTCCAAAAGTACGCCTAATTCGGGGTTTTCAATACTTGAACCGTCACTTATCGTAATCGTTACGTTAGCTCCGCATTGCGCTTTCCAACGCGAAAGATTATAGCCGGGAACTACTTTTACGCACTCTACTATTCCGCTGTCAAGCGCTTCGTACGCTTCCTGCAAGCCGTCGACGAGCGTAAATTTATCGAAGTACGCCTGAATGAGTTCGGGGTCGGTAGTCATAGGCAGCGTGTTGGTAACTTTCTTTTCAAGCTGTATTCTCTTGCTGATACCTGCCGGGTCGAAACTCATCCATTTGGCGAATTTAAAGGCAAGTTCTTTATTCTGCGTAGATTTGCCGATAGCAACATAGTCGCCTACTATGGGCGTTCTGCCGCCGGGTACGCCGAGAAACTTTATATCGTCAACGTTTTTGGACATATCGGGCGCCTCATACGACGCACCCCAACGAAGCGCAAGTCCGTTATTGTCCCAAAGTCCGACGTAACCGTCAACGCCTTCGAAGTGAGCCGCGCGGTCCTCATCGCTGAGGCTGTCGTAAGTCAGCTTATTCTGGCGCATCGCAAGCGTCTTTTCTATACCCGTTCTGAATTCCTCGCTGTCAAGGTGATACCTGGCGCCGTCCCAGGTGAACCATCCGTAATTTTCGTTTACATACGAAGGATACCACTCCAAAATGGTCTGTTCGTGGCTGAGCCCCATAATCCCTTCCGTAGGCTTATTCATTGCGCGGGCAAGCCCTTCAAGCTTCTCGTAAGTGAACTCGCCTTCGAGGTATTTGTTTGCATTATGCTCCGTTATAAGGTCGACGTTTGCATAGTAGCCCATCATATGCATCGAGAAAGGTATTGCATATACGCCGCTTTTGTAGTGAACCGCTTCTTCGAGAGCGGTGGGAATTTTTGCCCAGTCGCCGTCGTTTTCGATAAGGTCTTTTATATCAAGAACGTACTGATTCTTCAAGCCGAAGTTAATGTTGGGAAGCATAAATACGTCGGGCAGTTTGTTTTTGACTGCAAGACCGGAAATAGAGTCCTGATAAGCGTTACCCGAAGTACTTACTTCTTCGATTTTGATTTTGACGTTGTTTGCCTTTTCAAACTCCGCTATCATCTGACGCTCTACGTTGTTGACCGCCTCCGTACTCAAATTCCAGGTAGCGTAAGACAAATCGAACTTCTCTTCACCGCAAGCCGCCAAAAGGCTTGACGCAGAAGCTGCGGCGATTATGCCGGCCATTGCTAAAAAACCGAATCTTTTTTTCATCATCATTCTCCTTATTTACTTTTAAAGTTTTTCGTGTGCGTTATTTAACGCACACAGAGGGACGTCCCTCTGTCGTTTTTTATTTAATTATATTTCAATTTCGACGGTGTGCTTACCGCTCTTCAAGTCGGGAACGAGGTTGCCCTCTATCGGTTTGCCGTCTACTTTAACAGACTGTTTACCCGTGCGCTTTACGTTTATTTCATACTCCGCGTTACGGAATTTACGGTTGTAGCTATACCCGTCCCAATCCTCGGGCAGGCAGGGCGAAATGCGCAAGCCGTCCTTTTCGGGAACTACGCCCAAAATGAACTGAACCGCTACTCTGTGCAGCCACTGCGCCGAACCCGAATACCAGCTCCAGCTTCCTTTGCCGAAGTAAGGCGAATTAGGTCCGTCGGAGTTGCCGGGAAGAACGTAAGGCTCCGCCATATACTTATCTATATCCGCTCCGCGATTGGGAGGGCAAATGCCCTTGAAAGCCTTATACGCGTTTTCGTTATCTCCGAGCATCGAATACGCCCAAACCGCCCAGGTTGCCGCGTGTGTGTATACGCCGCCGTTTTCTCTGAGTCCGGGTGCGTAACGGGTTATATAGCCTATTTCGCTTTCGGGCTTGCTGTATTCGGGATATAAAAGCAGCGCGCCGTAATCTCTCAAAAGATATTCGGAAACCGCTTTCATTGCCTTTTTCTTGCGCTCTTCCGTGGTAATATCGGATATAACTGCCCAAATCTGGGGGTTGAGGAAAATTTTACCCTCCGCACTGTCTTTACTGCCTAACTTTACGCCGTAGTCGTTGGTTGCCTGTAAGAACCATTCGCCGTCCCAGGCGTGTTCGTTGAAGTCTTTTCTGAGCTGAACGCTTTTATCTTTAAGCTTTCGGGCAAATTCAGCGTCGCCTTTGTGCTCTGCTATCTTGTCGAAACGGGTTATAATCCAATAAAGGAATTCTGCAACCCAGAAACTTTCGCCCTTCATTCCGTGACCGACCGCCGAAAGCCCGTCGTTCCAGTCGTGGGCGCCCATAAGGGGAATTCCGCGCGGCGAGAACATTGAAAAGCTGTATTCTATCGCCTTTTTGCAGTGGTCGTACATATCGCCCTCGCCGCCGTCGAGGAAAGGAACTTTTTCATTAAGTATGCTTTCGTCGGCAGTTTCCGCAAGGTAGTTAATCAGCGTGAACGGAAGCCAAAGGAAGTCGTCGGAACACTTCGTACGGGGCCCTGCGCCGTTATAGGTGAGCCACCAGTGCAGCACGTCGCCCTGATTAAACTGCTTTGACGCGTGAAGTACAAGCTGCCGTCTTGTAATCGAGGGGTCGGTTTCCAAACCGATGTGGCTGTCTTGAAGTTGATCGCGATAGCCTATGCCGCCCGAAATCTGGTAATACGCCGCCTTAGCCCACATTCTGCAAGAAAGCGCCTGATACTTAGTCCAGTTGCCGACCATTACGTTGAAAGCGGCGTCGGGAGTTTTTACGGTTTCCGCGTTGCAGATGCCGTCCCACTTCTCTTCGGTCTTTTTAAGCGCTTCCGCCGCCGTCTTTTCGTTGCAGGACTTAATTAAAGCTTTGTAGTCCTCGCCGTCCTTTTTAGCCATACCCAAGCCGAACACAATCGTTTTGCTTGCGTTCGCTTTAAGGTCTACTTTTACCCTCAATGCGCCGACCGGTTCGCAATATCTGCCGTGACTGCCCGTAAGGGACGCGTTTTCAAGCGCGACGGGCGTCTTTTCGTCACGGTACATACCGATGAATTTTTCCTTGTCGCATTCGAAAGAATCGACCTTTTCCGAACAGCAGAAAAATGCCGTATAAGGCCAGTCGTCGTTGTTGTATCTCCCCTTTGAATCGGGAAAGCCCCAAAGACACTTATTTATTACTATTGAATTGAGAGATTTATCGAACTGACAGTCGTAGAAAAGACGCTGAAATTCGCGGTGGGTGTCAAACGCCATACCGCACGCCCATTCGAAGTAACCCGTCAAATCGAGTCTGCGGTTCTTGCCGCTTAAATCGGTAAGCTCTATGCTCATAAATTCCATAGGCTTATCGGGCGAAACCAAAATCGTGAACTTTGAACGTATGCGATTGCTTTCACGGGTTATTACGGTGTAACCGAGTCCGTGCCTCACTTCGTAGAAATCCACGCCGTCCTTTAACGGAAGTAAACCCGTAGTGTGCGCTTTTCCGCTTTCAAGGTCGCGGATATAAAAATACTTGCCCCAGTTATCTTTTACGATATCCTGAAAGCTTCTTGTAAGTCTGTTCTGCTCGGCATTGCCGCGAAATGAATATCCGCCGCCCGTTTGCGTTACGATAAGCGAATAGTCGCCGTTGGATATTACGTTTATCCAGGGTCTGGGGGTGCAAGGGTTGGTTATAACAAATTGCTTTCCGTCGTCAGTAAAATAACCGTACTTGTTGTCTAACATATATTCTCCGTTTTTTTCAATATTTATTTCAATAAACAATTTCGATAATTCGCATTATTTATTGATTTTATGTTATTTTTACACTTTTTTTTTGATTATATCACAAAAATATCACTTTGGCAACCCCTTTGCTTGTTGAAATTATTG
>CAJTQE010000047.1:0-4600 GCA_910578655.1 uncultured Christensenella sp. | reverse complement strand
ATTTCAATAGAGCGACAGTTTTATAAAAATTGTAGACAAAAAATAAATTTTATGCTATAACATTAAACAGAGGCTTTTATAAAAATCAAACAGGAGTTTTTATAAAATATGGTAAAATTAGTCGACATTGCAGAGCATATCGGTTTGTCCGTAACAACGGTTTCATATTCGCTCAACAATGACCCGCGCATACCTGCCGCAACAAAACGCCGCGTTTTGGAGGCGGCTGAAAAACTGGGCTATCACGGCAAAAGCGGACGGGCGCGCGGAGGCGATTATTTAAAGCAAGTTGTACTCTGCCTAAATTCGCTTCGCGGTGGAATTTATACCGAAATCATCGAGGCGATGAAAGACGCTTTGACACTGAATAACTGCGACCTTATGGTTTACGTAGGTTGCGACGTTTCAAGAATTAAATGGCTTGACGGACTGTTCGTCCTTAATTCGAAAGTTGACAGCGAGGACATTGCAAAAATTACCGCGCGGGGTATCCCCGTCATTCTTATGGACAGGGAAACCGAAATAGGCGGCGCAGTCAACGTTACGCTGGACAACTTTAACGGATGTAAAACCGTCACGCAGTGCGCAATTGACGCTGGCGCAAAGACTTTTGCGTTTATAGGCGGACCGAAAGAATCTTTCGAAAGCGGATACAGATTCAACGGTTTTAAAAGCGCACTTGCCGAAAACGGACTAACCGACAAAAACACTCTCGTTCTTCAAACCGATTTTACTTACGACGGCGGTCTTAACGCGTGCAGATTCGTATTAGAGAATACCAGTCTGCCCGACGCCGTAGTCTGTGCAAACGACGAAACGGCGATGGGGATTATCGCCGGGTTTAAAGCCGGAAACGTAAAAAAAGACATAATCGTGACAGGCTTTGACGGGGTTAAGAAATACAACGCGCCCAACAGGTTTATTACCGCAAAGGCCGACCATACCCATTGGGCAGCCTCTTCCTCGTATTCTATGCTGCAGAACTTTGAACACATTTCAAATACGGCAATAAAGAAGATACCCGTAAAAATAATGCAGTACAATATGTAATTTGCACAATTTGAAGTCAAAATAAACGCCCTCTCCGTTCGGAGAGGGCAAATTTTATTTTATTAAGGTAAAAGTTCCCGTTACCGGGCAACGGCTGTCACTGCCTATCATAACGTCAAAGTCGCCTGCCTCCAAAATAAGCTGCGCGTCTTTGCCGTAGAATTTAAGCATATCTTCGGTTATTTCAAAATCAACCTGCTCTTCCTGCCCTGCCTTTAAATATATCTTACGGAAGTCTTTCAACTCGCGCACGGGCCGCGCAAAGGAAGCGAATTTATCGCGTATATAAAGCTGAACCACCTCGCTGCCGTCCGTCTTGCCGGTATTTTTTACGGTGACTGTTGCGGTTATTTTTTCACCGCTCTTCATTTGCGTAGCGGAAAGCTTTGCGTCACGATACACAAACTCTGTATAGCCCAAGCCGTAGCCGAAAGGATATATGGGCGCGTTGAGTTCGTCGATATATTTGCTTGAATAGTACTGACCTTCAAGCGTATCCTGCGTTTTGGGTCTGCCCGTCGAAAAATGATTATAATAAACAGGGCATTGACCGACCGAGCGCGGAAAGCTTATTGTCAGCCTGCCTTCGGGCGAAGATAAGCCGAAAAGGGTTTTAGCTATCGCAGTTCCGCCCTCCGTTCCCGGTTGCCATACGTATAATATCGCGTCAGAAAGCTGTTTTACTTCGTTTAAAATCAGCGGTCTGCCCGCAAAAACTACCGTTACAAGCTTTTTGCCCGTCTTTTTTATTGCGCGAAGCAGTTCAAGGTGAATTTCAGGCAACGAAATATTCGTACGCGAAGCACACTCGCCCGAAACGTAAGAATGTTCGCCCACGCAGGCAACGACTGTTTTGGCGCGTTTTATCTGCTTTAACGTCTTGTCTATTTCACCGTTTTTGGGGAACAGCCCCCCTTCGCAGCCCTGTGCATATATAACTTTTTTACCGAGCAGTTTTCGGACGCCCTCGATAACGGTGACCGCTTCCTCGGGCTTGCCCGCGCAGCCCCACGCGCCGAGAATGGACTTCTCGTCCGCAAGTGAACCGACAAACGCAACTTCTTCGTTTTGCGCCAAAGGCAGAACGCCGTTATTTTCAAGCAGAACGAAACTTTTTTGCGCGGCACGGCATGCAATTTCCCTGTGTTCGGGGCAAAGACAAACCTTATCGGCCTCCGCCGCGTCGGTTCGGTTTTGGGGATTTTCAAAGAGGTTTAATTTCTCTTTAAGCTGTAAAACCCTGCGCACCATTCCGTCGACAACGGAAATATCCACCGCGCCCTCTTCGACAAGCTGCGGCAGATTATTAATATATGTGGAGGACATCATTTCCAAATCCAGCGTGTTATTCGCAGAAACCTTTGCGCAGTCCTTTTCGTCGGGACAATAGCCGTGTTCAATCATTTCCCTTACCGCGCCGTAGTCGCTGACTAATACGCCGTCAAAGCCCCACTCTCCGCGAAGTATGTCGATAAGCAGGTGACTGTCCGCGTTTACGGGAACGCCGTTTAAAAGGTTGAACGAAGTCATAATTACTTCGGGATTTTCCTTTAAACAGAGCTGAAATGCTGGAAGATAATATTCGCGCAGGTTATGCTCGCTTATATCGGTTGTATTATATTCCCTGCCTGCCTCTGCCGCGCCGTACGCCGCGTAGTGCTTTACGCAGCTTGCAAGTCCGCCGGCGCGATAGCCGCGAATGGTTGCCGCGCCGAAAATTCCGTTAAGCCGGCCGTCCTCGCCGTAGGTTTCCATAACCCTGCCCCAACGCGCGTCGCGGACGAGGTTGACCATAGGCGAAAAGGTAACGTCTACTCCGTTTAAAGAGGCTTCCACCGCCGACATTTTTGCACATTCTTCGGCAAGAGATAAGTCGAACGAACAGCCTATTGCAAGCGGTATCGGAAAAATCGTACGGTAGCCGTGTATGACGTCCTGCATCATTACAAGCGGAATTTTGTTTTGGCTTTTTTCAAGATATTTTGCTCTTATATACTCGGCGTCGCGCGCGTCGCCGAAATTGAGTACGGAGCCGCAGGCAAACACGTCCTCCTGCGTTAAGCTTATACCGCTTACGCCCGTATCTTTTACGGACATATCGGTTTTGATAAAGTCGGCGTTTATCTGTGTCAGCTGCCGTGCTTTATCCCGAATACTCATTTTTTTTATAAGGTTATCGATTTTCTTACTCATAATTTACGGGGTTAAGCGATTGGGTCCTCTGAATATGAATATTACGTCGCGCACGTTGGGCAAGTCGAAAAGTTTGGCAAGCGTACGCGCTATGCCCAGTCCGAATCCGCCGTGCGTGGGCGCGCCGTAACGGAAGAAATCGAGATATACCTGCATATCGTCGGGGTTAATTCCGTTATCTATAATGTTTTGTTTAAGCTGTTCGTATCTGTGTTCGCGCTGTGCGCCGCTTGTAATTTCCAAACCTTTGAAAAGCAAGTCGTAGGTTTTGGAAAGTTCGGGGTTATCCTCTTTGTGCATAGAGTAGAACGCCCTTGCCTTTGCGGGGAAGTCGGTTATAAACACGAAGTCGCTGCCGTATTTCTTCTTCACCCATTCGCATATGAGCTTTTCGCCGTCGGGGTCAAGGTCGCCTTTGAGCGCGCGCGGCACTTCGTAGTTCATTTCTTCCTTTAAAATTTTGTATGCGTCGTAGAGCGGAATTCGGGGGATATCGTAGTTCATTTCTATCATTTCCTTGCCGAACAGCCTTTTATACTCTTCGCCGTATTCCTCTTTCATTCCTTTCATTATATATTTGAACATAGCCTCCTCGACGTCCATCACTTCGTGGTGGGACTCGATAAAGGAAATTTCAACGTCAATGCAGGTGAATTCGGTTGCGTGACGGTTTGTAAAGCTGGGGTTGGAACGGAAGAGTTCGCCTATTTCGTAAGTCTTGTCAAAGCCTGCCATCATCGACATCTGCTTATAAAGCTGAGGGCTTTGAGTGAGATACGCCTTCCGGTCGAAATATTTCATTTCAAAAACTTCGCTTCCGCCCTCGGAAGAAATAGTGGTGATTTTGGGCGTGTGAATTTCAATAAAGCCCTCTTTGTCGAAAAATTCGATAGCGTACTTTTCAAACGCGGACTGAATTTTGAACATAAACACTTTCTTCTCGTCGCGCAAATCTATCCAACGGTAGTCCATTCTGAGGTCGGGGCCCGAATCGGGCGCAATGGGCAGAACGTCCGCAATGCTCATAATATCTATTTTGTCGGGGTAAATTTCTTTACCTCCGTTTCTGACGTATTCAGAGAACACGCACTTGCCCTCAATTGAAACGAAACTGTGCGGAGTAAGTTTTTTGGCTTGTTCGTATACTTCGGGACACTCATCCTTGACGATAGTTACCTGCACCGCGCCCGTAACGTCGCGTATGACGATGAACATTATCTTTTTGTCGCGAATGGTTTCAACATATCCCTTTATACAGCACTCGCCCTCGACAAGATTCTTAATGTAAGTCCTTTTCATTTTTATCTCCTTTTATTTTACCGATACCGCGCTGTGACCGTAGTCAAGCACGGAATTT
>CAJTQE010000046.1:7849-13876 GCA_910578655.1 uncultured Christensenella sp. | reverse complement strand
AAAACCACAGCAAATAAAGAAGATGAAAAGTCCTACGAACCCCAACTCTTCACCCATTATAGCCAAAATGAAATCGCTTTCGGCAAAGGGCAAAAACCTATATTTTTGAGTTGATTTGAAAAGTCCCGTTCCAAACAATCCACCGTTTCCGAGCGCGTAAAGGGACTGAATAAGTTGATATCCTTCGTCCTTAGGCGATGCCCAAGGATCCAAAAACGCACTCAATCTTTTCAGTCTGTACGGCTCCAATATAATTAGCACCGGTACGGCGATAACGAAAGGAACCAACACTACGGCAAGCTGTTTGAGGTTTGTTCCGCTTAAAAAAATTAATGCAAGCATCAAAAGTCCGACACACATCGTTATTGACATATTCGGCTCTATTATTATAAGCAAGCAAATTACCACCCCGACAACAAGAACAGGTAAAATACCCTTTACCGTTTTCACCTTTTCGGAATTTTTGGAAAAGTACGCTGCGGCAAACAGCGCATATGCATACTTTGCTATTTCAGACGGCTGAATGGTTATCCCACCGAAACCTATCCAACGCGTTGCACCGTAATTCGTTATACCTATACCCGGCACAAATACAAGCCCCAATAAAACTACCGCTATTGCAAGCGCCGGATATCTGAATTTTATCAGCTTCTTATAGGGCAGAAAACAAGCCCCAACCATTGCAGCCGTACCGAGAACTACGCCTGTTATTTGTTTTTTTACAAAATAAAACGCGTCGCCGTACTGCACCCCCGCAGTATAATAACTTGCCGAATAAATCATAACGCACCCGAAGCAAGCCATTATAAAAACACAAATTAAAAGCGGGATATCTCCCGCTTTTTTTCTATTCTTCAAAGTTTTCATTCATACCTTCCACAAGTCTTTTGAACGCATCGCCGCGCTCTTCATAATTGGAAAAGCTGTCAAAACTTGAACTTGCGGGACTTAAAAGAACGTTTTGCCCTGATTTTGCTATTAAACCGGATAATCGAACTGCAGTATCAAACTCGGAACAGAGCGAAAAACTAACGAATCCTTCCCTGACCGCAGCGTTTAAAAGTTTAAATCTGTTTTCGCCGTATAGAATTGCGTGAATTACATTGCTGTTTTTCAGCTCCGCAAAAAGAAAACCGTAATCATACCCTTTATCCTGACCGCCCAAAAGAATTACAGTAGGGTTTTGCATAGTATCAACAGCCTTTAAAGTAGCATCTACATTAGTTCCTTTACTATCGTCTATATAAGAAACCCCGTTCATCCTTGCCACTTCCTCAATGCGGTGCTTAATGCCTTTAAACGAACACAACGCTTCGGCGACTTTTGTCTTGTCAAGCCCGAGAACATGTGCCGCAGCGACACAAGCAAGAGCATTATAAACGTTGTGTTCACCCTTGACGGTCATATCCTTCACATCAAGATACTTTTCTCCCTTGAAATAGATTGCTCCGTTTTGATAATATGCGCCTTCTATTTGTTGCCTCAACGAAAAATATACGACATTTGCTTTGGTTTTCTGAGCAAAATTTCTTACATCTTCGTCATCATAATTTAAAACTGCATATTCACTTTCGCGCAAATTTCTTAAAAGCTTGCCTTTTAAAAATATGTAATTTTCCATATTGTAATGGCGGTTTAAATGATCTTCGGTTATATTGGTAATAATGGCTATATGGGGGCGCAGACTTGACAGCGTTTCAAGTTGAAAAGAAGATATTTCAACAACCGCATAATCGTCAATGCCGAGATTTTCCGCCTCGCTGATTATCGGAGTTCCGATATTTCCGCAAGCGACACTGTTAAACCCCGCATTTTGCAATATCGAATTAAACATTGAAACCGTCGTAGTTTTTCCGTTCGTACCCGTCACGGCAATAACGTTTGAACGAAGAAACATTGCACCGAGTTCAGCCTCTCCCATTATAGCTTTACCCTGTTTTTTAAACGCAATCGGCAAAGGATTGTCAATTGGAATACCCGGACTTAAAACCAAAATATCACACACCAACGTTGCGTCTATAAACCCTTCCGCATCGACTATATGCGCGCCGAGATTTTCAAGTTCTGTCATAAGCGCCGAAATTCCTTCACTTACAACATCGTCGTAAATATAAACTTCAGCCCCGTGTTTAAGCAAAAAGCGAGCGCTGCTTTCACCCGATTTTGACATTCCTGCAACCATAAATTTCTGATTTCTAAAATACATACTCCCTCACACAAATAAAAGGCATATCATTCCTATCAATGCCGTTATCGTTACATAAGCGTAAGTTATTTTACATTCCGTATAGCCTTTCATCTGAAAATGGTGATGCAACGGTGCCATAAGAAATATTCTACGCCTTGTCCGTTTATAGTATATTACTTGAAGTATTACGGATATGCCCGAAATTACAAACATTATGCCGAGTAACGGAATATAAAGCATATTTTCGGTAAATACGGAAATACAGGAAATAAATCCGCCAAGCGCAAGCGAGCCCGTATCGCCCATAAATATAGACGCCTTATTCGCGTTAAATATCAAAAACGCCGCCAAAGCACCGACCGCAACAAAGCAAAGCACCGCTTGATTGCATTGCTGAACAGACAGCATAAAGCCAAATAGAAGCAAATAAGCAAGGCTTGTCCCACCGGCAAGTCCGTCAAGCCCGTCTGTCAGATTGACGCAATTTACGCAGGCAAGAAAGACGAACAGCACAAGCGGAATAATACCCCAACCGACGTAAACTTTAAGCCCTCCGCCGAAAGGAACATACAAATATACTATTTCATTGAGATAGCAATATACTGCAGCTATTGCGGCTATTGCAAGCTGAAATAATATTTTTTGATATGGCTTTAAGCCCTCGTTTTCTTTACGGTAAATTTTTAAAAAATCATCCAAGAAGCCAACTACGGTATAGCCTGCGGTTATTGCAAAAGTCAAGTTTGCCTTACTGTCGTTTATCCCTGCAAGACAAAGCCCGACAATTATAATCGCAGTTATAAAGGCAAGTCCGCCCATCGTGGGTGTACCGCCCTTATCCTTGTGCTCTTTGACGTAACCGAGAATATACTGCCCTGCCTTCAAACGCCTTAAAAGCGGCAATAGTATGAGTAAAAATAATAATGATGCGCCGAAAGCGGCGATAATTCCAACAACGTAAGTTTTCATTATTTCAGCCGATAATCTGTCTTATAACGGACGTGTCGTTATAGCTATGTTTTATTCCCATAATCTCCTGATAATATTCGCCGCCCTTGCCGGCAACAAGCAACACATCGCCTTGCTCAAGTAAATTAATCGCATATTCCGTAGCCGTCTCGCGTTCGGTTACGGTGACATAATTTTTCTTTAACGGCTTAATTCCTGCCTCTATTTCAGATATTATTTCGTAAGGGTCTTCATAACGGGGATTATCCGAAGTTACTATACAAAAATCGCTATTTTCGGCGGCGATTGCGCCCATAATAGGCCGTTTTGTCTTGTCCCTGTTTCCACCGCAACCGAAAAGACAGTAAAGTTTACCTTTGCAAAGCTTTTTTAACGCTTTCAAAGACTTTTCAAGCCCATCCGGTGTATGCGCAAAATCTACAAAAATGTCTGCGCCGTTGAATTTTGCAACTAATTCAAGTCTGCCCGTGACGCCCTTTAAATTTTCCAGCCCCTCCGCGATAAAATCTGTATCTATACCGAGAATTTTTGCACACGCCGCAGCCGCCATTGCGTTATACACGTTATGCAAAGCCGCAAGCCTGATGTTCATTTCATACAGCTCGTCAAACAGATTAATTACGAAAGACGACCCCTTTATATTTTCGTCAATGTCAACGGCAAACACATCGGCGGGATTTTTCAAGCCGTAGCTTACGGTTTTTGTAAAACCCTGCATTATCTGCCTGCCCACCTTGTCATCGGAATTCACAACGGCGCATTTGCATATTTTTTCTGTAAAAAACGACTTTTTACATTCGGCATAGTCCTGCATATTACCAAAAAAGTCAAGATGGTCTTGCGTGCAGTTGGTAAAGATACCGACGTCGAATTCAAGTCCGCCTATCTTATTGAAATAAATCGCGTGCGCAGAGACCTCCATAAAAACATACTCAACGCCGCAACTCTTCATATCTGCAAATACGGAATGGAGATAAATCGGGTCTGGCGTCGTAAGTTCGGGTGATATGAATTTATCAGCATAACTTATGCCGAGTGTACCTATTACGCCGGACTTTTTGCCTGCCGCTTCAAAAATGCTTGCAAGCATATATGTAGTAGTTGTTTTTCCGTTTGTACCTGTTATACCGACTAATTTGAGTTTTTTATCCGCATATCCGTAGAATGCACGCGCCGATGGAACTATTGCCTGCCGCCCGTCAGAAACAATAATTTGCGGAACTTTACACTCAAGAAACCTTTCGCAAACTATTGCAACCGCACCGCCGTCAACCGCCTCTTTTGCAAAATCGTGCGAATCGTATTCATTGCCCTTATAACAAAAAAATATATCTCCGCTCTTAATTTTTTGACTGTCAGCGCACAGTCCCGTAAATTCAATTTCAGTATCACCTTTGAAATTTTCGTATTCTATTTTCTGTAAAAGCTCACCGATTTTCATAATTACTCCTATGCATACGGCTGAATGTTTTTAATGCGTATTATATCTTCGAATATTTCCTTTGCCACAGGCGCAGCAACCGAACTGCCGTAATAAGTACCCTGAGGCTCATCCACTATAATAAGTGCAAGATATTGCGGTTTATCCGAGGGAAAGAAGCCTACGAACGACGAAATATATTTACCTGACGCTATATGCCCGTCCTCATACTTTTGCGCAGTTCCCGTCTTGCCGCCGACTTTATACCCCTCGATATAAGCTTTTTTGCCGCTACCTTCCGTAACGACACCTTCAAGCATTTCAACAAGAACAGCGGAAGTTTTTTCGCTTATAGGTTTAAATTTTAAAACGGGCTCGTTTACAACTTTTTTATTATCCGAAAGCACAACAGACTTTAAAAGGCGCGGCGAATAGTAATTTCCGCCGTTCACCGCTGCAGCAGTAGCGCAAGCAAGCTGTATACCGGTCACTGCCACTGTCTGCCCGAAACCTATACGCGCAAGGTCACAATCACGCACAAGCGACTGCGGCACTAACATTCCAAGCGCTTCACCGTTGAAATCAATTCCCGTTACGTTACCGAACCCAAAACTGTTCAGATAACTGTAAAACGTTTCCTTCCCCAAAGAGAGCGCCATATCCGTAAAGCAAGGGTTGCAACTGTTATTTAACGCCGCCGCAAGATTTTGATTATAATGTTTCCCGTTTGAATGAGTTGACCAACACTTGATTTTAGTCCCGTCAACCGTACGGGTTCGACTGCTGTTAAATATATAAGACGTGGAAAAAGCCTTATTGTTTCCCCTGTGATATTCCTCTAAATTCGCCGCGGCAGTTATAACTTTGAACGTAGAGCCCGGTTCGTAAATGTCGCAGACAACACTATTTCGAGAAAGCGCATTCAATGTTTCGGCATCGTCGCGAGGAACGTCGTTTAAATCGTACGAAGGATAGTTCACCATTGCCAAAATGTCGAAATTTTGAGGATTTAACACGACGCACGATACTGATTTAGCTCCACTGGACGTAAAAACCGAACGCATAGCCTCTTCTGCCGCAAGCTGAATATCAATATCCACCGTCAACTGTATACCGTCGCCATCAATTGCTTCATTGTAAACGACTACTGAATTCTGCGTTTCGTTTCCGACTATGTCGGTAGTATAGCTGATTTCCCCGTTAGTTCCGCTGAGTACGTTATTATAATATTTTTCAACGCCGGAGAGCCCGGTACCATCGTTTGACGTAAAACCCAAAACCTGGCAAAGCGCGTCGTTATAAGTATATACACGCGAGTTGTCACGCGAGTAATAGACGCCCGGAAGATTATAAGAAACAAGCTTTTCTATACTTTCTTTCGGCATTTGGCGCGCAACGGTTATTTCGGACACCTTGCCGCCCTGCAATTTTTCAAGCAAACTTTGCGGAT
>CAJTQE010000046.1:0-7829 GCA_910578655.1 uncultured Christensenella sp. | reverse complement strand
GATTCAAGGAGAATAAGCCGCTTAAAACCGTTGCGGTATATTCAGCGTTTACTACCGCGTTGGGGCGAACAAATATACTATATGTCGTTTTATTACCCGCGAGTATCTGTCCGTTAGCGTCTGTAATAATTCCGCGACCTGCAATAATGGGAATTTCTCTGTTCCATTGGTCGGTTGCACGATATTTTAAGTCGCTGCCCCAAACCAGCTGCACGTAAATAAGTCGTCCGAAAATTAGGCAAAAAATAAAGGCTATTGCCAAACCTAATGACAATAACCTCTTTTGTATAACCGTGATTGAAAAACCCGATTTGTTAAATTTTTTAATTGTAATTATCTCCTTAATATTTTACCATTCCGTTCTGTTCCGCAAAATCTTT
This sequence comes from uncultured Christensenella sp., assembly GCA_910578655.1. Lineage (GTDB taxonomy): Bacteria > Bacillota > Clostridia > Christensenellales > Borkfalkiaceae > Coproplasma. The sequence goes on along the minus strand of CAJTQE010000046.1, from coordinate 7,449 downwards.
TACAGTTTCCTCAATGTTCTCCCAATAAGTATTTTTTTCTTCAACTATTTCGGCGTAATTTTCCTGAGCATTTGCCAAGTCGTTCTGAAGATAGTCAACTTCATTATTCAAATTTGACAAAACTGCCGAATTTATAATTACAAGAATGAACAACGCAGCTATTACAACAAACGCAACCGCCATTATAATCTTGTCGCGTTTCGACAATTTGCTAAGCTTAGTCTGTTTATTGCTTATTTTATCATCAATAACAATTTTGCTTGCCACATCAGACTTATACTGAATGGTCGTAGCCGTGGGGCGAAGATCTTCATTCTCTTCCTCTTCGTCCCGAACTGCAGATAAACGGTTTATTTTACTATCTGCACGGAAAATATCGGCGTCTGCACGCGCATTTTCAACCAAAAAAGGCTTCTGCGCCCTAATCGGCTCAACGAATTGCTGTTGCTGCGCAACATTTCCCTTAGGTAAAACGTCGCCAATCGTCGCATCGGGGTTGATAAGCTTTGCATAATTCACTTTAATACGGGAATTATGGCGTTCTTCGGCTGTCAAATTAGTATTTTTTGTATCTACTGTCGCAACATTTTCTTCCGTATTAAGTTTTCTCTCTAAAACGGGTGCCAAGACTGCCATAATTTTCTCCTATCGCACTTTAAATTATTTTTTCTGCTATTCTGAGTTTTGCGCATTTCGACCGCGAATTTATCGCCATCTCTTTTACGCTTGCCGTAATCGGTTTTTTTGTGATTATTTCTATTTCTTTGACCTTACCGCAGACGCATACCGGTAGACTTTTATCACAAACACAGTCACATTCGAGCAATTTGAAAGCTTGCTTGACAATCCTGTCTTCCAAGGAATGGAAAGTCAAAATTGCTATTCTTCCGCCTTTTTTCAGCCTTCGGGTAAGGGCTAAAACACATTCATACAACCCGTCCAGCTCGCCGTTTACAGCAATTCTTATTGCCTGAAAACTCTTTCTCGAACAAGGACCGTTATTTTTGAATTTAGTCGGAACACTATGTTCTATTATATCCACAAGTTCGCCACAAGTTTTAAGGGGCTTTCGGGTGCGCGCCTTAACTATATTCGCGGCAATCTGCGATGCAAATTTTTCTTCTCCGTAAATTTTAAGTATCTTTACAATTTCATTTTGCCGATATTCGTTCAAAAGCATTTCTGCCGTTAACTGAGCAGAACTATTCATCCGCATATCCAACGGTGCGTCGGGTTTCATGTAAGAAAATCCCCTCTCTTCGCAGTCAAGCTGATAACTTGATACTCCGAAATCGAGCAAAGCGCCGTCAAGGAAATCAATATTTTCGGCTTTTAATACCTCTTCAAAGTTTTTATAATTTGATTTGTATATTTTAAATCTGTTTCCGAACGGTGAAAGCCTTTGCGTTGCCGCTTTTATAGCGTCGTCGTCCAGATCGGTTGCGATTAACCGTCCGTTCGGCGAACTACCCATCAAAATTTCATAAGAGTGTCCGCCGCCGCCAACCGTGCCGTCGAAATAGATACCGCCGTCTTGAAGTTTAAGCCCGTCAATACACTCGTTCAGCATAACCGGTATATGTGCAAAGTCTTTCATATTAAATCATATCCAAGCTGCTGACGTCTTCGTCAAAGTCATCGCCTGACATATACTCATCGTAAACTTCTTTTGCCCAGACTTCTATTCTGGAACCGCTACCGCATATTTTTACGTCTTTTACGATTTTCGCGTGGTTAACAAGTTCAGCGGGAATAACAAAACGTCCCTGTTGGTCAACATCGACAGGTTTAATCGAATTTGTAAAATTCCTCAAACCTCTTTGCTTATTTTTATCAAAAAGACCTATTTCTTCCAGCTTCTCCATCTTTGCCTTAATCGCTTCTTCGTAAAAAACGAATATGCAGCCGTCCGAACCTTTGGAAAAATAAAGCCTTTCTTCATTTCCTTTAAGCTTTGTCGGAATTCTTATTCTGTTTTTCGCGTCGATTTGATGGTCGTACTCGCCGGTGAGAAAAAACATAAACTTTCCCTTTCTGTGATACTTGTAAATATATGATACCACCAAAAATGACCACTGTCAACCACTTGAATGAAATTTTTTAGGTTTTTTGCGAATTTTTTAGTTTGAATTTTTGATTTTAAGATAACTTCAATCCATTGATACTAATTAACTTTCTAAATATACTGCGGTTTTTTGTTGCGAATTCGCCGGTGAACGTAATTTTTTGCGCCCTTTTTACAGAGTGGTCGCTTTTCCCTAATTTTCGGACCAAATTTTCGCAAGTTCCCACTACACCGTCGAAAACAGGACAGTTATAGTACGCCCTGACTATATCTTTAATATATATATAATGGGTACAACCCAAAACAACGCTATCACACCTGCGTTTAGGCAAAATACTTTTTATATACTTTTCATCAATATTATCAATATTATTTTCAATATACTGCGCAAGGTCAGTACATGCCACAATTTCAGTTTTCTCTTTGCCGAACTTATCAATCAAATTTTTAATCGGTTGACTGTCAGCTGTCGACGGAGTAGCCAAAACAAGACACTTACCCTCTATCTCCGAAGCCGTTTTAATTGCAGGCTGAATACCTATTATTTCAAATGGATATTTACTGCGAATGTAATCGATGCAACGTGCCGTAACGGTGTTGCAGGCTATTACAGCCGCAACCGGGTTAAGTTTTGATATTTGTTCAAAAACCGAATCAGTCAACTCAATCAACCTGTTCTGCGGCAAAGAACCGTAAGGAACGTTGGCATTATCGGAAAAATAGGTAAAATCAAAAACGGGCAGCCTTTTTACACATTCATATAAAAGACAAATTCCGCCTATACCGCTATCAAAAAAGCAAACGGTGGGATTTAAAACTTTTTCCATACTCTATATTAATATTATAAAGATACAAAATATATTAAAAAATTTGTAAAAGCTATTAAAAACAGTTTACAATTATGCCCTTATATGATAAAATTACACAGTAATTTAAGTAAAATCGTTTACAAGGAGAAAGTAAATGCCTAACATAAAGTCAGCTAAAAAGCGTGTTTTGGTTATTGACAAAAAGACAGAGAGAAACAAGGCTATCAAATCGGAAATGAGAACCGAAGTTAAAAAGTTCCTTGCTTTGGTAAATGCAGGCAACAAAGAAGCTGCAATTAAGCTTTTCCCCACCACCTGCTCTGTCATTGACTGTGCAGTTTCTAAGGGCGTACTTAAAAAGAACACTGCTGCTAATAAAAAGTCAGGTCTTGCAAAGAAACTCAACGCTATGGCGTAAGTAGAGAGCAAACAATAAGCGAGCGTTCTACGCTCGCTTTTTTGGTAACTCAGCTATTTATTTGATTTTTATCTTCGTAAGTAGTATTATATAAAAGTAATCCACACGGAACAAGAAAAAACAGCTTATTTCGGGGCTGAAATGACTGTTTTGACGTACTTTTGACAACTGAATATAAAATTTATATAATTTCTGCTATAAAATTAATTTCAATTTGTTTCCGTAGTTCAATGGATAGAATAGTGCCCTCCTAAGGCATAGATTCGAGTTCGACTCTCGGCGGGAACACCACAAGACCACATTATATCGTGGTCTTTTCTTTTATATTCTCTATATATTGAAAAAAGTTGGTATAAATCAGTTTATACCAACTTTTTAATCAAAGAAATCGTCTATAATCGGTTTTAACTCGTCGTAATTGATAATCTACCGACACAAAGTATCGTTCGTGCTTATAATTCCGAGCAGAAAGGTCTGGACGCTTTCAAAAGCGGAAATAAAAAATCACGCAAGCAGCTCTTGCTTTTAACGGAACCATCGGCTTTTCCGTAGTCGTTGCATTTATGATTTATTTTCGCTTATTTACTTCGCCGCTCTCTCAAATAGCGGAAAGTACGGGTAATGCGCTCTTTCTGGACGATATTTGCCTTAATTTTCTATCATAACCGATTTTACGTTAACCTTACTTATTTTTGAAAAATAGAATAGCATCATACATTCATAAAAGACAATAAATACGGCTAAAGTAATAAAAAACACCGCTATGTCAAAAGAATAATCAGGAACGCTTTCCACGTCTTTAAAAACAAAATTTATCATAATGCTTAATATACCGTATTGGTAAACCGTGCCAAGCGCAAACCCTATTAAAGCAAATATATGATAACCACCGAGAATACTTAACGCAATTTCAAAATTTGTGTATCCGAAAGCTTTCATCATTGCAATATTTTTCAAATTGCCGTTCATAAGCGTTGTCACAGCCATAAAAATAGTTGTTACCGCAAGCACTATTCCTATTCCTAAAATAATGCCGCCCATAAGCTCAGAGCTTAAATCAAGCATAGATACCGACATCTGCACCATTGCCGAAAAACAAAAACACGCGAACGCAATAAAAAAAGCAATAGATTTTTTACTAACAATAGTTTTATAACACATTTCACATAAAAAACTGCGCTCTTTATCTTGTTTTTTTACATATTTACGCAATTTTTCCGCCCTGCCTTTAAGCATCTGACAGACAGGAATTTTTAAAGATAGCAACGCATAACAAAATGCAAACACTGCAAACAATACGGTGGGAACTATAACCAAAACAATAAATAGCCAAAAATGAAAGTTTATTGTTATTTCAGGCAAGCCGTCAATTGACATACCTTCATATATGATTGGCATAATGGCAAACCCCATACCAAAGCCTAAGGCCGCACCTAAAAATACGCTGAACCCAAAAACTAAAAATCTTGAGGCAATTTTTAAATTAGAATACCCCATAGCCTTTAATACACCAAGTTTATTCAAATTTTTATCAATATATAATTTTATATAGAACACCAACATTATTATCGCAATTACAGCAAGAAATCCTCCGCTTATTGCGCTTGTAAAAGTCGCCGTTGCTATTTGAGCTTTATACAGAACCAAAGTTTCCGCGTCGTTTATAAAATCTCTTATCGCTTTGGCGTCGATATAAAAATTAAGAAAAAACGTACACACAAATGCCGCACAAAAAATAACTATAATTATTCCGATAAGCTTTAACGAGTCTTTTAAACTTACAATCATATTACCACCCTATTTCATAAGCCGACTTAGGTATTTGATTTTTATAAGTTCCGACAATATTTCCGCTGTTCATTTTAATAACCGTATCGGCGGTATCAGCTATATTCAAATTATGTGTTACCATAATCATTGTAAATTTTTTTTCGCGCTGTAATTTAATAATATAATCCAAAACGCTTCTGCCTGTATCCTCATCCAATGCTCCCGTGGGCTCGTCAAGAAATAAAATTTCAGGATTTTTGGCAAGTGCGCGCGCAATGCATACCCGCTGCTGCTCACCTCCGGATAATTCTGAAGGTCGGGATTTTATTTTATCCGAAAGTCCGACTTTTTCTATTATTATCCGATAGTTTTTATTGCCGATAAGGTCTGCGCCCAATCTCACATTTTTATCCACGCTGAGATTAGACAGCAAATAGTATTGCTGAAAAACAAACCCCACTTTTTTTCTTCTGAACTCTGTGAGTTGTTTATCGGTCATATCCGTAAGATTTACAGAGTTGTAAAAAATATTACCGCTATCTGCGATTTCAAGTCCGGACAATACGTTCATAAGCGTGGATTTACCCGAACCGGAAGCCCCGACAATTACAACAAATTCTCCGTCACTGACATTTAGCGATATCGATTTAAGCACATTTACCGCCCCGTTTTTATATGACTTACATACGCTTTTCGCTATAATCATAATTTCCCTTCTGTCTTAATTTTTTTTATCATACTTACACAAACTTCGGTAAGCATATCAGAAATTTGTTCTTGAGAAAATTCGCACATTCTAGTAGCAATTAATACAGCAATACCGTGTGAATAAATCCACATATGAGCATAAAGCTTATTTGATAACTCGACGTCAAGCGAGTATTTCGATTGAATTGATTGAATAATTAATTGACTGTTACCGTCGATTAGTCCCAACGCATTTTCTATTTTTGGGATTTTTTTCTGTTCACGCATAAATAAAAGCTGAAACAGTTTAGGGTGCTCGGTAGCAAACTTTATGTAGGCTTTACCAACGCCCTTAAAGGCAAGCGGCTCTGCCAACCCATCAGCAACATAACTGTCATATATTTTCTTTGCCGCAGCTTCCGTTTCGCTTATAACCTCACTCATATTTTTAAAAACCGTAAAAATAGGCCTTGCGGAACTGTTTAATTTTTCCCCAATTGTGCGAGCAGTCAACGCCTCTACCCCGTCGCTCTCCAATATTTCAATCGCGGCGTCAACAATATCTTTTCTTTCAAACTTTGCCTTAGGTGGCATATTTTACCCCTCAATTTTTTATTTAAAACAATCGTTTTACAACAATCGTTTTAAGTATACTATCGTTTTTTAAATAAGTCAAGCAAATTAAATAATAAAAACACGGTCAAAGCATACTTCCCATAGGGAATTAAATGCTAAATTTTTAAGAGTTATACTTTCAGGTGAGGACAAAAGCTCTCGAACTATATGTTCGAGAGCTTTTTACTGCAAACTATTTAGAAAGACAAATTGAAATGTATTTTATCCTCTGCGTTCTTTTTTAGGGAATAATTTTTCAGGTTCTTTGCAATAGGTACGGACAACGCTTCCGCAATCGCGACAGACGGTTGCAAAAAGCGGCACACTACGCATAGCCTTTTGTTAAATATACACCGCCGTAAGAACCAGCTCTTGTTTCAAGCATTTCTTCGCCGCCGCAAACGGACATTTTTCTATTTTTATTGCTTTCATATATTACCTCTCCTAAATTACTGTTTATCGTACAGTCACTATACAATAAGATGCGAAAACACAAGCATTGATACTACACTAATAACTATCCATTCACTTTTACTTTCGACAAAACTTTATATAAAAAAGCGGAGATATTTCTCCGCTTGAATATTTAATTTCAGACTACACCTTGCGCCATCATAGCGTCGGCTACTTTAATAAATCCCGCTATATTTGCACCCATAACGTAATTTTCGGCATAACCGTATTTTTTAGCCGCCATATCAATGTTATGATAAATATTTATCATTATATTTTTTAATTTAGTGTCAACCTCTTCAAACGACCAGAACAGTCTGCCCGACGACTGCGCCATTTCGAGAGCCGAAGTTGCAACCCCACCGGCGTTGGCAGCTTTTGCAGGTAAAAATACAATACCGCTTTTTTGGAAAACATCAATTGCTTCTAACGTGGATGGCATATTTGCACCTTCAGCGACGTATTTGACCCCGTTTTTAACAAGCAATTTTGCTGACTGTTCGTCAATCTCGTTCTGCGTAGCGCAAGGTAAAGCGACGTCGCAAGGCACAGACCACATACCTTTGCAGCCATCTACATATTTACTGCCTTTAACTCTGTCGGCATATTCTTTAATTCTTCCACGCCTAATT